>JANONA010000001.1:0-7065 GCA_031420575.1 Nitrospirota bacterium
TCCGGCAGACGCGGGCGAGCTCGTCAGGCGTCAGGCATCCGGTCTCGATGATGACCTTATGGACCTTTTGCGGCGTCATGGCGATAACGTTCTTGAGGTCGAGCTCCGCCACATCGAACCTGCCCGACTTCACCATGCCGAGGTTGATGACGATGTCAAGCTCGCTGGCGCCGTTCTTCATAGCCTCCATGGCCTCAACGATTTTCACCGTTGTTGTGTTCGCGCCGTGAGGGAAGCCCACGACCGAGCAGACCTTCACTAATGTGCCGGACAAAAACTCCCGCGCCCGCGCCACATGACAACCATTCACCACGACGCACGCAAAGCCATACTTCTTCGCGTCCTCGCAGGCCGCGGCAAGGTCGTCGAGCGTCGCGTCCGGTCTGACCAGCGTATGATCGATGAATTGCGCTAACCCGCCCGCGTCGGTAAACATGCGAGTACCTCTTTCTTATAGGCCTGATGCAATGCGGTAGTGACCGGGCCGGGCTTGCCGTTCCCGACCGTTTTTTTGTCTAAGGTCGTGACCGGCAGAATCTCCACGGTAGTATTGGTGATAAATAACTCGTCCGCAGACAGGAGGTTCTTCGGTCGGAGCAGGGCTTCCCTGACAAGGATCTTTTTTCTTTTCGCGAGGCGGAGCGCCAGCTCGCGCGTAACTCCCTCGAGAATGCCGGCGTCCGCGTGAGGAGTATACAGGACCCCCTTCTTAACCATGAAGATATTGCTGATGGTCCCCTCCGCAACATAGCCGTTCACGTTGAGCATGATCCCCTCGAACGCGCCGGCCTTGATCGCCTCGATCTTGGCGAGGATGTTGTTCAGGAAGTTCGTGCCCTTGATGGACGGCGGGAGCGCAAGGGGGTGGTTGCGCCGCGTTTTTACGATGGCCGCGGATACACCGCGTTCGTAGTATGCGGCGGGATAGTCGTGGAACGGTTTCGTGACGATCACCATGGTCGGCGCAACGCAGAGGGCCGGGTCGAGCCCGAGCTCACCGGGCCCGCGCGAGATATGGAGCCGCACGTAGGCTTCCTGGAGCTTGTTGACGCGCAAAGATTCGTTCAGCGCCTCACCGATTTTATCGAGCGGCAAAGGAAGTTTCAGAGAGATGCCGGCTGCGGAGCGCTTCAGGCGGGCGAGGTGCTTCTTGAGGAGAAAAAGCTTCCCTCCATAGGCGCGCATGGTTTCGTAGATCCCATCGCCGTAGAGAAAGCCGTGGTCAAAGACCGAAACCCGCGCCTGTTCCTTAGCTACAAAATGGCCATCAAGATAAACGAGCATGGTGAAAAAATATCATTATTACGCGGCAGTGTCAAGCAGGAAAGGAACGTCGGAAAACCGGTTTCACCACGAAGGCCGCAAAGAGCGCGAAGAAGCGATGGCTGTTTACTCCTCTACCCGAAGAGACCCCGCGAATATTTTGTTGACCACTGCCGAACAATTGTGATAACCTTATTCACATCGGATGAGAACCGTTGCTCAGCCTCCCGCATGGCAGCTTTCATCCGGGCGTATGCGGACGAGAGAAGGCACATCATGCTCATGAAACCAAAAAAGCTTTTTTCAGTCTTTCTTTTCTTTTTATCGGTCTTCTCTCTTGCCTGCCCCGTATTTGCGCAGCAAGACCCCTACCTGCCGAATCGCCTTCAAATGGTGGAGAATGATATAAAGGCGAGAGGGGTGAAGGACAAGGCCGTCCTCTCCGTGATGGCGAAGGTGCCCCGCCATCTCTTAGTTGATGAAGCCATACGCCACAAGGCGTACGGCGACCACCCCCTCCCCATCGGAGAAGGCCAGACCATATCGCAGCCGTATGTTGTCGCGCTTATGACCGAGGCGCTGAAGCTCAGGCCCACCGACCGCGTGCTCGAGATCGGCGCGGGCTCCGGTTACCAGGCCGCGGTGCTTGCCGGGCTCGTGAAGGAAGTGTATACGATAGAGATTCGGAAGACCCTGGCGGAGCGGGCGGAGCGGACGCTCAAAAATCTCGGGTATAAAAACATCAAGGTGAAATACGGCGACGGGTACCACGGCTGGGAGGAGCACGCGCCGTTCGACGCCATCATTATCACCGCCGCGGCCAATCATATCCCCCCACCACTGATCAAACAGCTCAAGGAAGGCGGCAGGCTGATCCTGCCGCTCGGCAGCACGGTGTATTACCAGACACTCACGCTGGCAACAAAGAGAAAGGGTGAGCTGGACCTGGAGCAGTTCGGCGCGGTGATGTTCGTACCCATGACCGGAGAGGCGCAGAAGGGGCGGTAGCGGGTCCCCCGAGGAATATGATAATGAGAGCTACGGTCACAATCGATAAAGACATTCTCGATGAACTGGTGCGCGAAAGCGGCCATAAGAATAAAGCAACCGCTGTGCGGGAAGCCGTGGCCGTCTATCTCAGGCAGAGGAAACGAGAGAAGATAAAGGGCATGAAAGGCAAGCTGAAATTCGACAAGAGCGCCGAGGAACTCAGACATTCGGGGTGATCCGGGAATTTGTCGAGGCCTTTGCGATCATCGCCGAGAGCGCGGATACATGGCTGGAGGCGGGCAGGCTTTCCTTTGCGCTGAAGAAAAAGGGGAAAACAATATACCTCGCTGACTGTTACATCGCTATCCTCGCAATGGAGCATAATTGCTCGATCTTGACACTGGATAAGCATTTCAAGGAGATACAGAAAGAAACGAGGTTAAAGATACTGTCCTTTTGATGCCCCATGGATGGACAGGCTGAAGGAAGAAGATTGAGTCTGCTGTGTTTGGAATTGGATTTTACGTTGAATTTAGGAATGACGAAATTTTAAGGTATGGCAGATGAAAACGTACCGTTGTTCTTAATGAACCCATACCACCTGAGTAGTTACGAAAAAACGATCTGGACTGAGGTTCGGGGCCAGTCGTTATTGGGCGAGGACGACTTTGTTGACAAGTTGACCGATTACCTCAAGAAGCACAAAGATGTCCCCGAGATTCCGCAGAGTCAGCGGTATGCGCACCGTCCGGCGCTGGAGAAACTCTTCAGCGTTGAGGTGCGCATGAACCTTCGGAAGAGACGAGGAGCCATAGCTAAGGCATTGGAGCAGTATGGCTATCGGCAGCGTGAGATCGCTGATCATCTCGGGCTTCACTACTCGTCGGTAAGCAGGATCATGAAGGGCGAACGGTAATTGTCAAGCCGCAAGACCCTAACCCGGACAAGCCGGAACTGTAAAGTGCAAATTGCAAAGTGCAAATTTAACAAAAACAGATTCGCAAAAACAGGCGTTTCATCCGGTCTTGACGGCGCTTTTATGATCTTGGCAAAAATATTCTATCCATTTTGAGAAGCTTTTGATTTCTTAGTTACCAAAGGCTCTTTGATGCTGCGAACAACAAGGGGGGGTATCTCGGTTGCGGTGGTGAGAACATGAAGTCCCTGGCGAGAAATGTCATATTGACATTATGACAAAAGCATGGTATCGTTGGTTCATGAAATTTGGAGGTGTCTTATGCTTATTGCAATCGACAAACGGGGCAGCATCAACCTGCCCGCCGCGATCCGAAAGGAAATGAAGCTCGAATCCGGTTGCTATCTCGATATGGAAGTGATGGAGGGCGGGACGATTGTCCTCAACCCGGTGGCGGTTTATCCTACGGTGCAGTTGAACGAAGATGGCCTGAAGAAACTTCGGGAAGCCAGAAAAAGCGGCAGGACTGAGATGCCGGAATGGCTGAAGAAGGAAATCAAACATGCCAAAGCTGACGCCGACTAAACTTTTTCTGAAGGACATTGACCGCCTGAAGTCCGACAAGCAGCTCTGGAAGAAGATCGTGAAGACGCTCGCATTCCTGGAAGAGAATCCCCTGCATCCCGGGCTGCACGTCGAACGCATCGTTAACGATCCAACGGCCTGGTCGGCCCGGGTAGATAAAAGTATCCGGCTTTCTTTTGAGCCTCAGAAGCGGCATGTATCGGGCAACCCCGATTGGTCGGGAGAACTTCTGCTTCTGCGCTTACTCAATCATGACGATCTTTATAAACATCCGCGGTAGCGCGACCGTGATTCCCAAGTTATGCTTCAATCAATTGCCCCCCCATCTTCCTTCGTAGAATCAAATATCCCAGCACATACAGCGCCGCCCCTCCCAGGATGACCGCCTGAAACCCTGTCTGGAGGGCAATCATGCTAGCGAGGATCGGGGCCAGGACCGAGAAAAAGGCGTTCGCTGCCCAGGCCCACGGAATGATCCACGGCATGGTTTTGCCGAGAAGGGTCATGCCGAGCGGGAAGGGAAGGCCCATCAGGAACCCCAAGGGCATGAGGGTGAGAAAACCGAGGGGTATTTTATACATCAGCGGAAAAGGGCTTGTGGCGTTGATGAACAGGGGCAGGGCGATGCAGTAGAGCACGATGAATCCCGCAAGGAGCAGGAGCATCCGGGGGGCCCGGAGCGCCTCGAAACGCCGGCTGAGAAACCCTCCGAGCCCCGAGCTGATCAGGATAGACGCAAAGACAACGCTTGCGGCGTAAGCGGGGTGTTCCAGCGCAAGGACCATTTTCTGGATCAGCATGAGCAAAACGAACAGATAGGCCAGGCCGAGCAGGCAGAAATAGCAAAGCACGGGAGGCGCCATGCCGACGGCTTTAGCCGGGAGAGTCTTTCTGAGCAAGACGACCGGCAGAATGATCAGCGCGAGGCTTAAGGCGGCGACCTGGACGAACAGCGCGGGCAGAAGATACCCTTCCTCGATAAAATACTGCCATTTTTCTCCCATGACGCGGTAGATTTCCTTCACGTTCTCAAGCCTCAGATAGTAGTGGAAAAAGGGCTTATCGTCGTACATGGGCCGGATGTCGAAGAGATAGTCGCTGATAAACCGCTCCCTGGTCTTTTGGTCCAGCAGCAGCCGGAAGGCTTCGAAGTGCTCATTCCCCGGCATCTTTATATACCGGTTGCTCTCGCCCGCCAGTATCCCCGGATAGTACACAAGGTCGAATCTCATGGCTTCCGAGAAACTTTTTATTTTGCGAATATCGTCCTGAGAAAGCGGGGCTTTCTTCACGATCATGGTCAGGCTTCCCCAGCTCCGGATGGCGGCGACATGCCCGGAGATGTTTTGCAGGCCGGACGCCTCCGACGCCTTTGCAAGGGTGGTGAGCAGCCTGAACTCAGTCCGGGGAGGCGGGAGCAGATAGATGTTGATGGATAAAAAACCGTCCGGCTTCAAATGGTTTAAATACGTTTGAAAAGCCTCCACGGTAAGCCGGTAATCTTCCGCAAAACCGAATGACCCGCCGGGCACGGAACCCATGAGGGAGATGTCGATGACGTCGAAGGTCTTATCCTGAGACTTAAGCCACGATCTCCCCAGCCCTGTCTCGGTTTTGTCCTCATATATTCGGGATGAAAGCTTATGCGCGTATTCCCGCACTGTTTTTACGACTAAGGGATTTGAATCAACGGCAAAAACGTTTTTTGCGCCGTAGTGGCGCGCCGTGAGCACGGACAGGCCCGCCTTGGGCTCGAGGATCAGCGCATCCTCGTTCCGGGACAGGAGATAGGGCAGGCCGGAGGGAAGATGCCGGACAAAGGCGAGTTTATTTTCGTCCCGTTCATCGGTCATGGCATGAAGCTCCCCCGCGTCTATCGCAAGCCCGACCTGCTCGGGAAGCGGCTCAAGGTAACGAAGGCTCAATCCCGGCGCAAACCGGACAGCGGGGCTTTTCAGGAGATCCACGCGGGAGTAGGCGCTGTAGCGCGCGCCGAGGTGTTCCGCGCCCGGGAATTTCAACGCAAGTTCCAGGGGCTTATAGGGAGATATCCCCGGATGCATGAAGCGCGGATTGACCGCAACGACCCCGGCGAGGACAAGGAGGAGTATGAGGGAACCGTACCGTACCGCCCCCTTTGAGGTGAACCAGAGGACTATGCAGATGGACAGGGGGATGATGAACACTGGGTATTCAGGGCCGCTTAACGACAGGAGCAGCAGCACGGTCAGGGACCCCGCCCCCGCGCCCAAAAGGTCCGACGCGTACACAAGGCCGGCCTGTTCGGTCATGGCGGCATACGCCGTCCCGATGATAAGGCCGAAGCAGAAGAACGGCAGAGAGAACACGAGGCAATACAGGCCGAGGTACAGGAGTTGCAATCCGTCCCATGAAAGCCTCGCCGGTTCAAAAGGAACGGCATTGGTCAGGAGATACGAAAAGGGGATGAACAGGGCGAGCAAAAGACCGTACAGGGGAACTGCGCGGATGTCCCTGGCCCTGGGAAACACCGCGAGCAGGGCGCCGCTTGCTCCGATCCCGAGCATGGCGATGCTGATGACCATGAAGGCGAAGTGATACCAGAGCGATATGGAGAATATGCGGATGAGGGTGATCTCGTATGAGAGGCAGGCGAGGGATGATATGAATATGAGCGGAAAAACAGAGATTTTCTCCCGTGATAGGTCCATGCGCATATTGTATCATATCGGGTGTCTACTCAGGCAGGTTACCTCATTATTGCAAAATATTGCAAAATAGTTGATCCTCCCTTATAATGCGGCCATGATTTATAAAGTCGTGGAAACCTGCACCGTGACCGACGAAGAGCTCGAGCGGATCCTGAACGAGTGGATTGCAAAGGGGTATGTTTTTGAGAGCATCCAGTTTGTTACCGCGGTCTCATCCAAAAGACCGGCGATGGCGTTTGTTTTTTTTACGAAGAAGGAACAATAAATCAACAACAGCGGCGGGGAGACGAGAACCTCGATTGCAAACCTTACAACTCTATCTCATTCAATGACGTATACACGTAGAGAGTGAAGTCGTGCTGTATCCGGTCGTGCCGGAGGGCGATGGAGGGCGACAGGTTCTCGAGAGAAAACTTTACCAGCTCTTCCGGTGAGGTGAGGTGAAGCTCGGGGTCTCTGACGGGCGTGTGCGACGACAGGGCGCTCAGCGCCAATCCTTTGCCGCAGTGCTTGAAGAGGTTGACGAGGGCGTTCTTCATGTCGTCGTCAACGCCGGGAACCCGCAGATTGAACACCCCGCAGATAAAGATATAGTCATAGACCCCTTCAAATTGGTCGTCG
>JANONA010000002.1:0-8033 GCA_031420575.1 Nitrospirota bacterium
GGCGGGCTTTTTCCGAAAAACTCCATTACACGACGCTCGATTACCGTGATCCGGCAGCCTACGTCAGCGGCCTTCGTGACAAACTCCCGGCGCTTGAGCGCAAACACCAGACAAAGGGAGCGCGCATATTCTATCTTGCCGTCCCGCCGCCGATCTTTGAAGATATCATCAACAACCTTGGCGCCGCCGGGCTCGCGAAAGAAGAAGGCGGCAACAGCAGGATCGTGATCGAGAAACCCTTCGGCAGGGACCTTGATTCCGCCCGTGGTTTGGAAAGGGTCGTTCACGAACATTTTCAGGAACATCAGGTATACCGGATCGATCATTACCTTGCAAAGGAAACGGTCCAGAATATCCTGATGTTCCGGTTTGCGAACTCCATCTTTGAGCCGCTCTGGAACAGACGGTATATCGATCATGTCCAGATCACGGCATCCGAGACCCTGGGCGTGGAGCACCGGGCCGGTTATTACGAACAGGCCGGGGTGATCCGCGACATGTTCCAGAACCACATGTTCCAGCTCCTCGCTATTACCACCATGGAACCACCTTCGGCGTTCAAGGCCGACCGGGTCCGGGATGAGAAGGTGAAGGTTTTCCGCTCCATCCGCCCGTTTCCGCTCGACCGGCTGGAAGAGGTCATTGCCATCGGTCAGTACGCCGGCGGGACCAGCCGCGATGTAAAGGTACCCGCCTACCGCGAGGAAGAAGGCGTGGCTTCCCGTTCCGGAACGCCTACCTATGCGGCCATGAAGGTCTTCATCGACAATTGGCGCTGGCACGGGGTGCCGTTCTATCTCCGGTCGGGAAAGCGGCTCGCAGCGCGGAAAACGGAGATCGCCATTCACTTTCAGCAGGCGCCGCACTCCATGTTCCCGTTGAGCATCGGCGGTCCCATCGAGCCATGCGTGCTGGTGTTGCGGATCCAGCCGGACGAGGGCATGACCCTCACGCTCCAGATAAAGCAGCCGGGCTCAAAGGTATGCCTCAATCCCGTTGCATTGAATTTCACCTATGGCCGCGGCGTTCACCTGGACGCTTATGAATGGGTCCTTCTAGACTGCATGCTCGGTGATCATATGCTATTCACCAGGCAGGACGGCGTCGAGGAGACGTGGAAAATCCTGAGTTCGGTGATCGAGCGGCTTGAGTATCTGTCAAGAAACGGCGCTATTCCGTTCTATCCCGCCGGCAGCGACGGCCCCGAAGAAGGGAAGCGGCTCCTTGAGCAGGACGGGAGAGTGTGGAGACCGCTGTGAACGGCAGCACAGGATCAGTTGTCCGGATATTCCCGGACATCCATGCGCTCAGTCATGCGGCTGCCGACACTTTTCGGTCGCTTGCCGGTATGGCAGTGTCGAATCGCGGACGATTTGCCGCGGCGTTGTCCGGAGGCAGTGCGCCGAAAGGGCTTTATACGCTTCTGGCGGAGAGACCTTACTCCGATCAGATTGAGTGGGAGCGTGTCCACCTGTTTTGGGCGGACGAGCGATGCGTCCCGCCGGAGCATGTTGACAGCAACTTCAAGCTTGTTCATGAACTGCTCCTCTCCCGTGTAGCGATACCTGATAAAAATATTCACAGGATCAAGGGAGAGCGCGGAGCAGAGCGGGCCGCGGAGGACTATGAGCAGTACCTGAGGGCTTTCTTCGGCGAGGAAGACTTTCCCGCATTGGACCTCGTCATCCTGGGGGTGGGCGAGGATGGTCATACAGCCTCACTTTTTCCCGGCTCTCCTCAGGTCATGGAACATAATCGCCTGGCAGCGCCCGTGTTCCCCGGCAATCAGAAGAAGGGCCGGGTAACGCTTACGCTTCCGGTGCTCAATCATGCCAAGCAGGTACTGTTCCTCGTTTCGGGGCTATCCAAGCAGAAAATTATCAGAAGTATCCTTCAAGATGGAAATCCGGATGAATTGCCCGCGGGGCTGGTGCATCTTGTCACGGGTAGCAGCTCGTGGTATCTTGATGAGGATGCGGCATCTCAATTGCCTCAAAGGTAGGTATTCACGATAATAACGGTGTCGGGGATTCACACGGCAGCCGGAGAAAGCGATCCTTGCCGTTCCGTCACGACCGGTAGAATCGCGCCAGCCGTTTCGGCGGCACACCGCAGCAATACATTGCCTGCAGCATCCAGTTCCTGAAGGTAACGTAGAGCACCCCTTCCTCCTCCCACCTCCGTGCGGAGGTCATCACCTTTTCCGGGATGATGCGGATCCGGTCCCCTCGTTTTTTGATGCGCCTCATGAGCTCCACGTCTTCCATGATCGGGATCGGCTTGAAGCCGCCGATCTTTTCAAAATATTCCCGACGGATGAAGATCGCCTGGTCTCCGAAGGGTATGTCCGTCATTCGCGTCCTGATGGCGACATAGCGTTCGGTGATTCTGAATATCCTTCTGCTGGTGTTTATCCCCAGATCAAAAGCGCCGGCTACAAAACGGTCGTCCTTCATGGTGGACGCGATCAGACTGAGCGCATTCGGCGGGAGTAACGTATCCGCATGGAGAAACAGGAGGATGGCGCCCGAGGCGGAAGCTGCGCCGCAATTCATCTGCAGGGCGCGGCCTTTTTCCGAAATCGCCGTGCTTATGGTACGATCCCTTATCCTGTGGATCGTGCTCCCCCGCTGGTTGCCGTCAACAACGATGATCTCGGCACGGTCGCCGGACTCGAGCTCCCGCAGATGGGCCACGGCGCTGTTAATCGTATCGGCTTCGTTCAAGACGGGCAGAATGACCGATATCGCGGGATTGTTGCTCATCAAGCGCTCACTTCCCTGTAAAATTCCACATCGTCGACAAACCGCCATATCGCGCTCGTGAACTCGGCATGGAGATAGGCGTCCGTTTCGGTGATGATCTTCACCCGTTTCATCCGGAGAAGCCATCCGGCAAAATAACGGCGTTGGCCGCTCTTGCAAACTGATAATTGTTGTCCTATAGTACCATAATCACGGCTTCTTTTAAAATAGCATGTCGCTTGCGGTGTAATTTTATCGGGCTGTCGAAAAAGCGCGGTTCATGCGCCCTTTCCTCGCTTGACATAAATACATTTTTCATTTGCAATGTTTTTTCCACTCTGCTAATCTTCGCCGGGTATGATGCAATTCCCCATCAATATTTTTCTCCCCGCGGCCGGGCTCGGCGAACGGCTCAGGCCGATCACGAACCATATACCCAAGCCGCTGCTGCCGATCCTCGGCAAACCACTGATCGAGCTCATCATGGAGAAACTCACCGCTGTCTGTGACGGCAAGATTGGAATCAACCTGCACTACAAACCGGAGATGATCCGCGACTGGGTCAAGACGTCTCCCTATGCCGGGAAGGTCAGTTTCTTCCCCGAAAACCCGATCCTCGGCACCGGAGGCGCGCTTAAGAACGCCGAAGGGTTCCTTTCGAGCAGCCACTTCATCGTGCACAACTCGGATATTCTTCTCGACATTGATTTCACCCGGCTTATCGAGACTCACCTGAAATCAGGAAACATCGCGACGCTCGCGACCCACAGACACCCGAAGTACAGCAATGTTGTCATTGACGAGAACGATCTATTATTGGATGTGGAAAATCCAGGCGACTCGAGACCGGATCCGAACACCATCGCAAAAAAAGTCGCCTACACCGGCATTGCCGTTTATTCCCCGGAAATACTGCAATTCCTGCCGCACGGCGTATCGCATGCCACCGTGGCCTGGATCGCGGCGGCGAAAGCGGGGCGCCGCGTGCAAGCGCTCGACTTCACCGGCGCTTATTGGAATGACCTCGGGACTCCCGCGTCATACGTCGCTGGAGTACTCGATACGCTGAGTGATAATGGAGAGACGGTATATCTGTCCCCGACCGCCGAAGGCGGAAAGATCGGGATGGACGGCTATGTTGTTCTGGAATCGGGAAGCGGGGTCCGGGACGGATCGCGGCTCAGGAACTGCATTGTGATGCCCGGCGCGCGGGTCTCGGGCAGGCACGAGAACCGGATCATCGGACCGGACTATGCCATCGACCTCAAGGAAACCGAGATGCAGCCTTCGCGCCATGCGATGGAACAGAAGAAGGTCTCGCTGGCAAGTCCCCTCTTTGCAACTTTTTTCAGCATTCATTCCGCACTCCGCGTTCCGCACTCCGCATTCCCGGCTGACGCGCTCCTGATCGGTTTCGGCGGTTCGGACAGGCGCTACTTCCGCGTACGGAACAACGGCAAAACAGCAGTGCTCATGGAGTGCCGGTCCGACGACCCGGATTACGAACGCCATCTCATCTACACCCGCTTCTTCGAGTCACACGCAGTGCCGGTGCCCGGCCTCATTGCCTTCGATGATGACAAGCGCGCCCTCTTCGAAGACCTCGGCGATACGAGCCTTTACTCCTGCCTGAAACTACCGCGCGATAACGCGCATATCGAGGACCTTTACCGCGGCGTACTCGACATCCTTGTCAAGCTTCACGGCCCGGTCACTATGCATGTCCATGAATGTCCACTCCTTCAGGCACGGGTCTTTGATTATGAGTATCTGCGGTGGGAAACAACCTATTTTCTTGATCGGTTTGTCATCGGACTGCGAAATGTTCCGCTGCGCAACAGAGCTGCGCTGGAACAGGAACTCCATTGCCTGGCACAGCGGGTGGACTCCTTTCCCAAGGGCGTGATTCATCGGGACTTTCAGTGCCAGAACATCATGATCGCCCCCGGCGTCATTCCCCGGGTCATTGACTTCCAGGGCGCGAGAATGGCCCCGTCCGCATACGATGTAGCTTCCATCCTCTGGGACCCCTATTACCGGCTCGATGACGGCGTTCGTGAACGGTTAGTCGATTATTACGTGAGCGAGATGAAAAGGAATTCTTCGGAATTTAATGAACGATCCTTGAAAGAAGGTCTTCTCCCCTGCCGCCTTCAGCGCCACATGCAAGCGCTCGGCGCGTATGGCTTCCTGTCCGTGGTGAAAAGGAAGAAGTATTTTCTCAAACACGTTCCGGAGGCGCTGCGATTGCTCAGGGAAGAGACTGCGGCGGTAAAAAACGACTATCCCGAACTCCACAGGCTCGTGAACAGCCTGTCGTAAAAATTACTTGAATCTTTCCAGATAGTCAAGCGCCTCTTGCCTGTCCTTGAGAACACCCGCGGCCTGTCGCTCCTTGACGTCATCCAGAATCTCCCGGAACTTCGGGCCAGGCGTGAAACCGCGATCGATCAGATCCTGTCCCGTGATGATCGGCACGGCCTCGACTTTCAGGAACTTCGTGTAATAATAGTCCAGCACCGTTGCCATGGGCTTTGTCGTGTCCGTGAACTTCTCCTTCGGCATGAGCTCACCGGTCGCTTTCGCGTCCGCCTGCGCGAGAAGCAGGCTTTCCGGCAAAGCCTCCCCCAAGTCACGACAGTAGCGGTACAGAGCATTCCTGCTCGGCCCGCCGGGAGTGGAAAGATTGAACAACCGCATGTGCTGCTTGATGACGCGGGTGACCGCTTTCTCCGTATCACGTGAAAGTTTGAATCGCCTGCAAATAGACACAGCCTTATCCGCGCCGATAGTGTCATGGCCGTGGAAGCGCACATGGCCATCCGCGTCACTGAAGGTCTCGGGTTTGGCATTATCATGGATCAGGCAGGCGAACCGGAGCGCGGCCCTTCGTGGAATGAGCTGCTCAAGGTTTTCGTCCAGGTGAGCAAGAACCGCGGCGCTATGCTCCGGCGATACTTTCCGCACATCATCAAGCACGCCGTCAACGTATCCGGCGGTTTTGATGGAATGGGTGAGAACGTCATGGACATGATACCCGCCGGGTGCGAACCCCCGGAGCGGTTCGAGCTCGGGGAAGAGCGGCGCAAACAGGCCGAGGGAGTCCAGAAGCATGAGATGCTTCTCCGCGTTCCTCTCGGAGAGGATCAAAAAGAGCTCGTCCCGCACTCGCTCAGGCGATGACGCGGCAATGAGTTTTGCGCGCAGCCTGATCTGTTCAGCCGTCGCCCTTTCGATCGTAAATCCGAGCGTTGCCGCGAACCTCACCGCGCGCAGGAGCCGAAGTGGATCTTCATCCAGAACCTCCGGCTTCGTCACGCGGATCAGCTTGTTCTTTACGTCTTCCCTCCCGCGAAACAAATCGATTACACGGTCGCTAGCTTTATTCTCAATGAACTCCCGCAAATCGAGCGCCATCGCATTGACCGTGAAGTCCCTTCGCCCGAGCTCGGAGTTCAGATCAGATCCCTCGAAGTTCGTGAAGTCGAACTGGATACTTTCACGTTCCGTGTGTTTTACGACACGCGTAATCTTTCGTTCCTCATCGAGAAAGAAAAAACTCCCCTGGATCGTATCGGCAAAAGCGCGGGCTGCATCCTCCGATCCGAACTGCATTAAGAGGTCAATGTCTTTGATGTCTTCTTTGCCGATAAGGAGGTCACGAACGGAACCGCCGACAAGATAGATTTTTTGCGGGGTGAGAGAAATGAGTTTTACAAGAAATGGAGCAGCGGGAATATTCATCGTGAGGCGCGCTTCGAGAGCGTCGCAAGAAATGACAATATGTTTATTTGAACGTAACTACTCAGGTCGGTTACCACGCTTCCCTCGTTGAAACGCTGACCGCTCTCACGCGAGCAGTTCCTGAAGCTGTCGCTCTTCCCATTCCCTCGTAATGATCACTTCTCCTATCTTCCTCGGCAGTACAAACTTCACCTTCCCGTCTTCCGTCTTCTTGTCGATCCGCATGGCGTCCATAAGTTCCGTTACGGTCGGTTTGCGGCTGAGGGCCAGGAGGTCCGTTGGCAGTCCATAGGACTTGATAAGTTTCTCCACGCGCTCGGGGACCGAGGCGTCGCACAGACCGGTCTTGTGCGCGAGGCGCGAGGCAGTGACCATGCCGATGGCGATTGCATAGCCGTGGCGCATGGTGTAGTTCTCCGCTGTCTCGATGGCGTGACCGACCGTGTGACCGAAATTCAGGATCGCGCGCAAGCCCCCCTCCCGCTCGTCCCTGGTCACGACGTCGGCTTTGATCTCACAGGAACGCTGAATGATATGCTCAAGCGCATCGAAATCGAGAGCGAGAATCTTTTCCCGATTCCTGTCGAGATACTCGAAAAATTCCGCATCCCGGATCACGCCGTACTTAATCACCTCGGCCATGCCGGAGAGGAACTCTTCCTTCGGCAGAGATTGGAGCACGCTCAGGTCCATCAAGACCTTCTTCGGCTGATAGAACGCGCCGATCATGTTCTTGCCCATGAGATGGTTCACCCCGGTCTTGCCGCCGACGCTGCTGTCCACCATCGCAAGAAGTGTCGTGGGGATCTGAATAAAGGGCACACCGCGCATAAACGTGGCGGCGGCGAAACCCGTCAGGTCGCCGATCACACCGCCGCCAAGCGCGATAAGCGCGGATTTGCGGTCAAAAAAGTTGGTAAGGAGCGCGGTATAAACGGCATTGGCCCAGTCGAGGTTCTTGAACCGCTCGCCATCGGGGATCTCGATGGACATGACCATGAATCCCGCTGCCTTGAGACTGTCCGCCACGCGCCGGCCATAGAGTTTTTTGACCAAGGGGTTCGTGACGAGCGCCATCTTTTGGCCGAGACCAAGGTCCTTCAGGCGTTCGCCGGTTTTCTCCAGGCTCGCGCCGATCTCGATGTCGTAGCTCCGGTCTCCAAGATCAACATTAACAGTATGCATGACTGATTCTCTCTTTGATCGTTTTGATGACGTCGTCCACGGACTTTTCGGAAGTGTCGATGCAGACATCGGCCTGGGCATAGAACTGTGCGCGGCTGTCAAGCAGTTCTTTGATCTTCGCCTTCGGGTCCGGGGTCTGGAGCAGGGGACGCTGGGTTTCCTGCCTGATGCGCCCGTAGATCGCTTCAGGGCTCGCTGTGAGGCAGACCACGAATCCGGCCTGTTTAAACGCCTCGCGGTTCATGTCCCCAATCACCGCGCCGCCGCCGGTGGAGACCACCTGGCTCTCGCCCTTCATGACCTCTTGAATGATCTTTGCCTCGACCTCGCGGAAATAGGGCTCGCCGAACCTGGCGAATA
>JANONA010000003.1:0-2932 GCA_031420575.1 Nitrospirota bacterium
ATCAACTGTTGGAAGGATATCCCGTAGTCATTGAAATCCCCGTGGCCTGGGGCGAGATGGACTCGTTTCAGCACGTCAACAACATCGTTTACTTCCGGTACTTCGAAAGCGCCCGCATCCTGTACTCGGAAAGGCTCGGACTGCATAAACTGAAAGACGATACCGGCATCGGACCGATCCTCGGCTCCACGAGCTGTAAGTACAAATTTCCCCTTACCTATCCCGATATTGTCTCGGTCGGAGCAAAGATCACCAGCATTGAAGATGACCGCTTCTCGATGAAGTACGTGGTGAAGAGCCATCGCCACAACAGGATCGCGGCAGAGGGTGACGGCGTAGTAGTGATGTATAATTATATCGAGGGAAAGAAGACCACGATCCCCGAAGAGATCAGGAGGCGAATCGCGGAACTGGAGAAAAGCTAGGTGCGGACGGGTATTTTCAGGCGCTGACCGATGCTGATCAGCTTTCCCCGCCGCAGGTTGTTTGCTTCCATGATCCGCTGAACGCTCGTGCGATACTGCATGGCGATCCGAGACAGGGTCTCCCCTCTCCGCACCCGGTGGATCACATATTCCATTTTTGGCGGCGACCATTTCGGCAGAGACTTCACGCAGGCGAGAACAGCTTCTTTTTTTCCAACCGGCACTTTAAGCTCGTACGGCTCGGCGGGGGTTGCTTGATTTCGCAGTTCGGGGTTCAGGTTCGCAAGTTCTTCGTCGGAGCACCCGGTCTTTTCCGCGATCTTTTTCAAAAGGACCGGCTTTTCCACGGTGACCACTTCGTACACCGCCGGCTTCTCAAGCTCATCAAGGGTGAAGCCGTACTTTGCCGGGTCATTCATGATTGCAAGGACCGCGAGGAAGCGTGGATAGTACCGGGCGGTTTCGCGCGGCAGCCGCTCGTAGAGGTCCCAGAAATTGTCAAGGTAGTTGATTTTCTGCTGCCTGATGATTCGGAGGACTCTCCCTTCCCCGGAATTGTACGCCGCGAGAACCGTGGACCAGTCCCCGAAAATCCGGTGGAGCTCCTTGAGGTATGCAATGGCCGCCGCGGTGGATTTTGCGGGATCGAGCCGTTCGTCCACCCATGCGGTGCGCTTGAGACCGAACTTATATCCCGTTGACGGGATAAACTGCCAGAGGCCGAGGGCACGCGCCCGGGAGAGCGCCCGCACCTTATACCCGCTCTCGATCAGGGGAAGCCACGTAATCTCCTCCGGAAGGCCGGCCTCGCGGAAGGCCTTTACCATCTCATCCCGGTATCTGCCCGAACGCTTGTAGGATTCAAGAAAGAAACTTCGCTCAATAGTCTGGAAGGACCTGATCTCCCGCTCCACGTGCTCATTCAGGACAAGGGGTATCTCCTTGTGCGGGCCGTTCACCGCCGTGAGACGCGACGTGTATATCTCCATGAGCCGCTTCGAGACTATGAACCTGAGATCGTCCTTCTGCTGGCTGTTCTTTCCATCAGCGTCCGCGGGCGCCTTCAGGAGGAGTGCGTACGCATTGTCCAGGGCTTCGATAGCCTTCTCGCTATCGCCCGCCGCCCAAAGCTCCTGAGAGGTCTCGGTAAGCTCAAGCGCCGTATCGAGGAGGCTCTCCTCGCCCTCGGAGTCATCATCCGCATCAGCGCTTTGATCAACCGCGGCGCCGGATTGAGCAAGCGGCGCGCTGTCCGCTCCGTTATCAGTGGCCGGGCGCTGGTTGATATCAGTGATGATGGTTGCTGTCCGTGATGTGGCCGGCGCCGCGCAACCGGCAAGGAAGAGGGACAGGAGCATTGCGGCGTATGAGAAACGGTGGATTTTCATATTCATGCGGCGGATAGTACACCATGTAACGGACAAATGCAAATATATTACGGCCATGATTCCCCGTTTTCACCCTATCCTCATCAATCTTGACAGAACCATGCCGATACCGGTATAGTGGCGCTGTCGATTTCGATCAAAACAATTCCTTTATGACGACACCACCGACCATGCAAACCTATCTTGAGCGCTACGCCCTGCTTTCCCTTGAAAAGCAGGACAAGCTGGAACAACTGCTCGGCGAACACACGTATGAACTCGACCTTGAGGCCCGGATCATTCGTTTCAGCAATGGTCTGGATATTCCTTATCAGGTCCTCGGCACGGAGTCCGGCAACACGCTGACGTGGCTCTGGGCCTGGGCCGAGGAACAGATGGAGCTCCCGATGAATCTCCTCTCGTCGGCCTTTAAGCTCAAGAACTGGGGCGAGCGGGAAAACATCCGGGAATTCTCTCTTCCCTCGGTTGACCTCAACCGGGCGGATGGTCATGCCATCGCACTGATCTCCGCACAGGTCTGCAACGCAAACTGCTTTTATCGGGACGATTATGAAGGCGGAGCGGCGTTTCTCCTGCTGTTCGATGAGCGTATCGACGGCCAGCCGTCCTTTGACAGAGCGCGTCTCTTTCAACGGTTTTCCGAATTCATTGCCCTGAGCGAACTGAACCACCGGAATGTCTTTGTGTCCTATCTTTCGATGAAGGGGCTGTGTCCCGTGGAAAAGGGCTCCTTGATCACCTGCGAGCTCGAAACCGGAGAGCGGGTGCTTGCGGAGTTTGACGATACGGGAAGAGTCGCCATGCTGAATGGGGAAAAGATATCCGATAAAAAGGAACGCGGAGAATATTCATGAGTATGCTTGACACGCTTGAAAAAAAATTGCAACGCTATGCCGTCCCCAATGTAACCCTGTATCTTATCATCGGACAGGCGCTCTTCTTCGTGTTCGCTCTGTCCGGCGGGTTCATCCTCGACCGGGTGGCGCTCATCCCTGCTCTCGTTCTTGCGGGAGAATGGTGGCGGCTGCTCACGTTCCTGTTCATCCCCCCGCTCACGAACCCGATATTCGCCTTTTTCGCGTGGTACTTGTTCTACCTCATGGGCAGCGCCCTCGAAGG
>JANONA010000004.1:0-10098 GCA_031420575.1 Nitrospirota bacterium
AAGATGGCGCCCGCGTTCTTTATGAATGCGAGAAGCTCGAAGGGCTTTTCCACAGCCAGCTCAAGGTGTTCGGGAGCAATGGAATTGGAAACCTCCGCCGCTTCTTCCAGATTGTTTACCAGAACGATCGCGCCAAACCGGTCAATGGCTTTGCGGGCGATCTCCTTCCTGCTCAGGTTCGCGAGCTGACGCTCTACTTCGGCATCCGTTTTTTCAGCAAGCTCACGCGAGGTCGTGACGAGGATCGAGGATGCAAGCTCGTCGTGTTCCGCCTGGGAGAGCAGGTCGGACGCGATAAATTCCGGATCCGCGCTCTCGTCGGCAATGACTAATATCTCGCTCGGCCCGGCGATCATGTCGATGTCCACCTGGCCGAAAACGTATCGCTTGGCTGTGGCAACGTAAATATTTCCTGGTCCCACGATCTTGTCGACCCTGGGGATCGTGGCTGTGCCGTACGCCATTGCCGCGATGGCCTGCGCGCCGCCGATCTTGTAGATCTCACGCACACCCGCGATATCAGCGGCAACGAGGATGTAGGGGTTCATCGTACCGCCCGGGACGGGAGAGCACATCACAAGCTGTTCAACGCCGGCCACGGTGGCGGGAATGACATTCATCAGAACGGAAGAGGGGTAGCAGGCCTTGCCGCCGGGTACATAGACGCCGACACTCCGGATCGGCCGGGCAAGCTGGCCGAGGATCACGCCGTCGGCCTCCTGGTTTACCCAGGAGCTGATCTTCTGTTTCTCGTGGAAGGCGCGGATGTTCCGCGCCGCGAGCTTGAGCGCGTCCACCTTCTTCGTCTCGACCCGGGTATAGGCGTCCTTGATCTCTTCCGGAGAAACCCTGATGTTTTTAAGCGTAAGAGTCACCCGGTCGAACTTCTCGGTGTATTCGAGCACTGCCGGATCGCCCTCTTTGCGCACCCGTTCCACGATCTCTTTAACGGTTAAGGCGACTTCCTCGGTAGCGGTCTCGCCGCGGTTGATGATACGCTTGAGTTCGGCGCTGATGTCTTTGTGCTGTGAGTCGATGATCTTCATGCGTTCTCTTTTCGAAACCGGCTCTCCCCGTCTCCGGTTCATGATGCTATACCCTGCGAATGTCCGCGCCGAGCGCCGAGAGTTTCCGCTCGATGTTCTCATATCCCCGGTCAAGGTGGTAAATGCGCGATATCACCGTCTGTCCCTCGGCAGCGAGGCCGGCGAGGATGAGCGAGGCGCTTGCGCGGAGGTCCGTTGCCATCACCGGCGCCGCCGAAAGCTTCGGCACACCTTTGATGATCGCTGTTCGTCCTTCCGTCTGGATGTCGGCGCCCATCCTCAGAAGCTCGGCAACATGCGTGAAGCGGTTCTCGAAGATGGTTTCGTTGATCACACTTGTTCCCTCCGCTATCGCCATGAGGCTCATAAACTGCGCTTGCATGTCCGTGGGGAATCCGGGGTACTCCAGCGTCTTGACGTTCACGGGTTTGATCGCGCGCTGACCCGTCACCTGGATCGTCCCGTTATTGATCGTTATTGCCGCTCCCGCTTCGGTCACTTTCGCGAGCACCGCATCCAGGTGGCCGGGAACGCAGTTCCTGATCAAGACCGATCCTCCGGTTATGGCCGCGGCGATCACGAATGTGCCGGTCTCGATCCGGTCGGGCATCACGGTGTAGCTCATCGGACGGAGACTCTCGACGCCCTGGATCCTGATGAGACCCGTGCCCGCGCCCTCGATCTTCGCGCCCATCTGGATGAGGGCGTTCGCCAGGTCCGCGATCTCGGGCTCGCGCGCGGCATTCTCAAGCGTGGTCTCGCCTTGCGCGAGAGCGGCGGCCATCATAAGGTTCTCGGTGCCGGTCACGGTCACGGTATCGAAATAGATGTGCGCGCCGCGAAGTCTTTTTGCGCTGGCCACCACATAGCCGTGCTTGATCTCGACGGTCGCACCGAGTTTTTCCAGGCCCATGAGGTGCAGGTTGATGGGACGCGCGCCGATGGCGCACCCGCCGGGCAGCGACACGCGCGCTTTGCCCATGCGTGCCACGAGCGGTCCGAGCACGAGCACCGACGCGCGCATGGTGCGCACAAGGTCGTAAGGCGCCTCGGGGTTCGAAAGACTCGTCGAATCGACCAGAATATCATTATCCTGCCGCTCGAAGGATACGCCCATATTCTGGAGTATCCCGCCGAAGGTCATAACATCGGCCAGACGAGGAACATTTGATACCCGGTGCTTCCCCTCGCACAAAAGCGATGCCGCCAGGATCGGGAGCGCTGCGTTCTTGGCCCCGCTGATCAAGACCTCGCCGCTCATTTTTTTGCCGCCGTTGATGATTATTGATTTCATAAGAAAACACAGAGACAGATGACAGAAGACAGATGACAGAAGTCAGACTAAAGCTTTTGATTCAGTCTGTACTCTGTCCTCTGACTTCTGTCCTCTATCTTTTTCTTGCTACAATAACTCTCTCTATTCCCGCCAGGTCTTTCATGATCTCCGGAGTGGTATACGCGCCGGTTTTTCCGGCCATTTTCCGAAGAGCCTCTGCCTGGCCCAGTCCCATCTCCATAATGAGCGCGCCGGTTTTCTTCAGATACGCGGGCGCGGTATTGATTATTATCGCCGCGAGCTCAGTTCCCTCGGGGCCGGCGATAAGCGCCATTTCAGGCTCGTAATCTCTGACCTCGGGCTGGAGCGTGTCCAGATCGCCTGACTGAACATAGGGGGGATTCGAAGCAATAATATCCACCAACCCATACCAGTCGAGCTCTTCCAGCGGATGGAAGAGATCGCCATCGAGAAAGCGGATACGGTCCGATACGCCATGCTGAGCGGCGTTCTCTTTCGCCACGGCGAGGGCTTTTGCCGACTTGTCAATCGCAAGTATCCGGGCAACCGGGAGCTCTTTTGCCAGGCTTACGGCTATGCAGCCTGAGCCGGTGCAGAGATCAATGATCCTGGCCGGCCTGTTCCGGTCATGTATGATCGCAAGCGTTGCTTCGATGATAAGCTCGGTCTCCGGCCTCGGGATGAGCACCTCAGGCGTAACCATGAACTCAAGGCCCCAGAACTCCTGGCTGCCGATGATGTATTGGAGCGGCTCGCGCTTTGCCCTGCGCTGAATCGTGTCTTTAAAGAGCCCGCGCCATTCGTCATCAAGAGCGTCGTCTCCATGGGTGATGAGCCAGGCGCGATTTTTTTTGATGAGGTGAGAAAGAAGCGCTTCCGCGTCGCGCCGGGCATTGGTTATGCCTGCTCCTGATAATTGTATTGCCGCACTGTTTATCGCTTCAGCGAGAGTCATGGTATAAGGCCGAAAGTGGGAAGGTGGGAAGTTAAGACGAGGATCGTATTTTTCATACCTTCCAACCTTCCCACCTTCTTACATTCTTACCTTCTATAGATTTTTCAATCGCTCGGCATTCGCCGCTGAGGTCAGGCCGTCGATGAATTCATCGATGTCGCCGTCCATCACCGCGTCAAGCCGGTACAGCGACAGCCCGACGCGGTGGTCCGTCACCCTGTTCTGCGGGAAGTTATAGGTCCTGATCTTCTCGCTTCGCTCGCCGGAACCGACCTGGGCTCTGCGGTCCTGGGCCGTCTCCGCATTCTGTTTTTCCCGCTCCTTCTCCAGCAACCGGGACTTGAGAATCTTCATGGCCTTTATGCGGTTCTTGAGCTGCGAGCGCTCGTCCTGGCACGCGACCACCTCGCCGGTGGGGATGTGCGTGATCCTGACCGCGGAGTAGGTGGTGTTCACACACTGGCCGCCGGGACCCGATGAACAGTAGGTGTCGATGCGCAAGTCCTTCTGCTCGATATTCACTTCAACGTCGTCGACTTCGGGCAGCACGGCCACGGTCACCGTCGAGGTATGGATTCTGCCGGCGGATTCCGTTGCAGGCACGCGCTGAACCCGGTGCACGCCGCTCTCGTACTTGAGCCTGCTGTACACGCCCTTTCCCTGGATCTGGGCGATCACTTCCTTTGCGCCGCCGACGCCCGTGGCGCTCATGTCAAGGAGGGTGACCTGCCAGCGTTTTTTTTCGGCATAGCGTGAATACATGCGGAAGAGCTCGGCAGCGAAGAGCCCCGCCTCGTCGCCCCCCGCGCCCGCGCGGAGCTCAAGGAAAACGTTCCGTTCGTCACGGGGATCCTTGGGCACGAGCATGAGCCGGAGCGTCTGCTCCGTCCGCGCGCTTTTCGGCGTAAGCTCCTTGAGCTCGGCCTCGGCCATTGCACGGAGTTCGGGATCGGCCTTCTTGTCCTGCACGATCTCCCCGGCCTCGCTGATCTGCTTCACTAATTCCTGGTAGGCGCGGTAGTGGTTCACCACGTCTTCGATGCCCGACCGTTCTTTAGAGTACTTCTGGTACCGCTGGTGGTCGGCTGCGACAACGGGGTCGGACAGGAGCCTTGTCAGCTCGTCATATTTTTCCGCAACTGCTTCTAATTTTTTGAACATAAGGTATACGTACCAACAAAAAACCCCGCATCAGCGGGGTTCCATTGCGAGGGTCTCGTTCAGCGCCCTGATCAGTAGACAGTAGACGGTAAACAGAAGACAGATAAAAGCAATAGGTTAAGTCTGACTTCTGACTTCTGACCCCAGACTTCTGACTCCTGACCTTGTCGATAGTTATCCGCTTTACGCCTTGTTGTATTTCTTCCTGAACTTGTCCACGCGGCCTTCGGTATCGATGAGCTTTTGTTTGCCGGTGAAAAAAGGATGGCAGACCGAGCAAATATCGAGCCGTATCTTCTCTTTGGTGGACCGGGTCTGGTACGCTTCGCCGCAGGCGCAGTGGACCGCCGACAGTTTGTAGTCCGGGTGAATTTCCTGTTTCATGGTTCTACTCCTCCTGATTATTGTCGAAGCCGTTGATAAATACCGATTTACATTCCAATCCTTACCGTGTTCATCCGTGGTTACGGTAAGGCCGAAATACTATACCAAACCGCTTAAAATTACAAGTGAAAAATGAACAATTTGTCATTCTGAGCGTAAAAGAAGAAGTTCATTTGTTAATAGTTTTCGGGACAGACCCTTCGCGATGCTCAGGGTGACGTTTTTATGCTCCGCATAAAAAACGTCACTTGTTCATCGAGTTCAGGAAATCCCGGTTCGTCTTGGCTTGCTTGAGCTTTTCGAGCAGGAACTCCATGCTCTCCACGGTGGAGAGGGGGTTCAGGACCTTCCTGAGCACCCACATGCGGTTCAGGTCGTCCTTGTCCACAAGCAGCTCCTCTTTGCGGGTACCCGACGCGTTGATGTCGATGGCCGGGAACACGCGCTTGTCCACGAGCTTCCGGTCGAGGTGGAGTTCCATGTTGCCGGTGCCCTTGAACTCCTCGAAGATCACGTCATCCATGCGGCTGCCCGTATCGACGAGCGCAGTCGCCAGAATGGTGAGACTGCCGCCGTTCTCAATGCTCCGGGCGGCGCCGAAGAACCGCTTTGGCCGCTGGAGCGCGTTCGCGTCCAGGCCGCCGGAGAGCACCTTGCCGGAAGCCGGGATGATCGCATTGTGCGCGCGGGCGAGGCGCGTTATGCTGTCAAGGAGGATCACAACGTCCTTTTTGTGCTCCACGAGGCGTTTGGCGCGCTCGCTTACCATGTCGGCTACCTGTACGTGCCTTTGCGGCGGTTCATCAAAGGTGGAACTGATGATCTCGGCTTTGACCTGGCGCTGCCAGTCCGTGACTTCCTCCGGCCGCTCATCGATCAGGAGCACGATCAGCTTAATGTCCGGATGGTTTTTCAGAACGGCCTTGGCAATGGACTGGAGCAGCATGGTCTTCCCGGTTCGCGGGGGCGCCACGATCATGCCGCGCTGGCCCATCCCGATGGGAGTGACCAGGTCCATGGCTCGCGTGGTATAGTCCGTTGGAGAATACTCAAGCTTGATTTTCTTTTCAGGGTAATAGGGCGTGAGGTTGTCGAAAAGGATCTTGCTCCGGGATATTTCAGGGTCTTCGTAGTTGATGGCGTCCACCTTGAGGAGCGCGAAGTAGCGCTCGCCCTCTTTCGGCGGCCTGATCTGACCGGAGACGGTATCGCCGGTGCGGATACTGAACCTTCTTATCTGAGAGGGGGATACGTAGATATCATCGGGACCGGGGAGGTAGTTATAGTCAGGAGCGCGGAGGAAGCCGAATCCATCGGGCAGGATCTCAAGGACGCCCTCCCCGAAGATCATGCCGTTCTTTTCCGTCTGCGCCTGCAGAATGGCGAAGATCAACTCCTGTTTTCGCAGACCGCTGACGCCTTCTACCTTCAGTTCGTCCGCCATCTCGGTTAATTCGGCAATATTCTTTTCTTTGAGTTCTACAATATTCATGGTTTTGCTCCTTGGCCCGCGGTCTTCCGGGGCGAATGCGGTCTGTACCTACGTGAGAGGTGGGTTGAGGGTTTATGCTACTCCTGTAATAGCAGGTGTAAGCGCTGAGTATGTTGTGTATAAAACGGTATCGGTTTTTACAAGGGGACTGGTTCCATCAGACCATTTGTTTGCGTGAATGATCGGCATCAACACTGTTTGTCAGCGGTTTGCCGACGTGATGAACGTGCCTCTCTGTGTTAAACGATTTGCAGTATTTTTCCTGGTTATTATTATGCTGGGTTTGACAATAACACGGGGTTTTTTTTGTGTAGTTTTTGTATAGGTTAATTCGATGACGGTGAAGACTGCGGAAATATACCCCAAAAGGACGGATTTGTCAATAGATTTTATTCCGCAATTCAGACAGGAGGAAAAAAGGCGTTGCCTGCGGACCGATTTGATATTCCGTTGAGCCGGGGAACTGCTGCGGGGATTTCAATGGTCGCTTCCTTGGCTCTGCCAGGCAGACCCTGTGAAGCTCATTGCTCCTTCTCCTCCCGCGTTTTCCTTCGACTTTGGGGTTTTCGGCTCTTCCGTCCTCTAACGGCGCCTGCGCTACGACCGGAAGATCGACCACTCAACTTGCAGTCATCTTACCGGCTTCGGCCCGCGTTAAAGTCCGGTGCCTTATACCCCTCGGAACGGGTTATCATTTGGACGCCTAATTGGCGATGGTCCGGCAACGCCCTCCAAAGCTTTTTATTACGTTAAGAAAGATCGACGTTTCCCTTGTTGATTATAGTATAGCACATCCTGCGCCGTGGTGCGGATTTATTTTTTGAGAATTATCTTGACCCTTGCTCGAAATGCCTTTAAAATTCCCCCACGTTCCATGAATACGATAAAACCGTCAAAAAACGAATTCCTTGATGCCCTCAGGTTCGGGAAGATACTGCCCCTTTCCGCTGAAATCGATGCGCCGGGACTCACGCCGCTTATGGCGTTTGAGGCGCTCAGGACGGGCAGCTATCCCGTGCTTCTTGAAAGCGCGCGGAAGAACGACAAGATCGGACGGTATTCGTTTGTCGCGGCCGACCCCTATCTGATCTTCAAATCCCGCGGGGATGAGGTGGAGCTCAGCCTGCCGGAGACGCCGGCGGGAAAATACGGCAAACGGGCGTCCATGAATCGGAAGCCGCTGGTCAAGCTGCGCGAGCTTCTTGCCAATTACCGGACAGCGCGGGTTGACGGCCTGCCGCCTTTCACCGGAGGGGCCGTGGGGTTCTTTTCCTACGATTTTGCGCGCCGGATCGAGAAGCTTCCGCGCCGGGCGCGGGTTGATCTCGACATCCCCGAGGCCTATTTCGTGTTCGTGGACACGGTTGTCGCCTTTGATCATATCCTGGGCAAGGCCTGGGTGATCGTCAACCCGGGCGCCCGGGAGCAGGAGATGGGCTTCCGGAAACCGGAGCTTAGTCAGTGGGGCGGATTCTATGATGATGCCGCGGATAAGCTCATCGGTCTTCATGCAAGGCTTCCGGCAACGAACAGCCGGACCACTGTCGCGTTCGAAGTGAAAAACGATCCCGCGCGTTACACGCTTGAACCCAACATCACGCAGGCCGAGTTCGAGTCCATGGTGAGGCGGTGTAAGGAATACATTGCCGCCGGAGATATCTATCAAGCGAACCTGTCCCAGCGACTCTCGGCCGTGATCGGCGATGCGGACCCGCTCCGGTTATACACCATTCTGCGCGCCATCAATCCATCGCCCTTCGCCGCGTACCTCGATTTCGGCGATCTGCAGCTCGTCAGTTCTTCTCCCGAGCGCTTAGTCCGCCTTCACGAGGGGACGGCTGATACAAGGCCGATTGCGGGCACGCGCAGGCGGGGCCGGGACAATGCGGAAATGAACGCGCTTTCCGCGGAGCTCCTGACGAACGAGAAGGAGCGAGCGGAGCACATCATGCTGCTTGACCTCGAGCGGAACGACCTCGGCAGGGTGTGCGAGTACGGCTCGGTGCGGGTGGACGAAATGATGGTCGTGGAGGATTACTCCCATGTAATCCATATCGTCTCGAATGTCCGCGGAACGCTGACGCCGGGGCGGGATGCTTTCGACCTGGTCCGCGCCGTGTTCCCGGGAGGCACGATCACGGGTGTGCCGAAAGTGCGCTGCATGGAAATCATCGACGAACTGGAACCACTGGCGCGCGGGCCCTATACCGGTTCCATCGGGTACCTGTCGAACGCCGGCGACATGGACCTGAACATCATCATCAGGACCTTTGTCGTCAAGGACGGAGTCGCGCACATCCAGGTCGGGGCCGGGATCGTTGCCGATTCCGTTCCCGAGCAAGAGTACTTCGAGACCCTCCAGAAGGCCGAGGCGCTCAAGAAGGCGCTGGAGCTGCTGCGATGAAGCGGTTTTCCCACCTCGTCTCTTGACAGAGAAAAATAACCCTTGACTTCCTGGCGCCGAAGTGGGATTATACTCGTTAGAAGTTCCGGATGTACTTGTAGGGTAACCGCAAAGACATTTTAGGCTTTGCGGATTTTTTTGTCCTTTTCCGTCGCTTCAATTCACAAGAAGGAGGTAGCTCATCATGGAACAAGGTTCAGTAAAGTGGTTCAATGATTCCAAAGGTTTTGGATTCATTACCCGTGAAAAAGGCGGCGATGTGTTCGTTCATTTCGGCGACATTCAGGACAGCGGCTTTAAGTCGTTGGCCGAAGGCCAGCAAGTGCAGTTCGACGTTGTCGACTCACCCAAGGGCCCCAAGGCAGCCAATGTTGTAAAGCTTTAAGCGAATGCTTACACCTTTGAAGCAGGTCCCGATCATTCGGGGCCTGCTTTTTTTTGCCTTTTTTTTGCCCCGGCCGCCATATCAGTCGAAATGCACCGTGAGAAACAACGTCACGCGCACTCCGCTGCATCAGCGCGCCGCCGCGGACAATGCCGCCCACCTCGCCCACAGCGTCGGGATTCTCTATTTCACCCGCGTTTTTGGGGTCCTGGAAGAGCTGTTTGAGTTTATCGGTGTAGTCCCCCATGAGTATCCCGGATCACGATCATCTCCCGCCGGATCGCACAGGGTCCGGCTTCAGCCTCTGAGCAAAATATCTCTTATCCGCTCAGCGTACTCTTTCCCGGGGGCGTCATCGGTCACGAGCTCTATGTCCTCAGGCCTTCCGACCCCGAGACCCAGCTCAACCGCGCGGCTCATCTGCTCCTGATCGAATATCCTTGTATCCATGATGTCTTTGTTGCTTCCGAGCTCTTTCAGAATCGCAAGGCCTACCGCGTCAATGGCGATCCGGTCCGTGCCCGCCACGATCACGTCCGCCCTCTTTTTAGGCCCCCGTGCCGGGCCTTTGTCCACAAAGCCCTCGATTGCGTCCAGGACGATGAGCGCGGGGCTATAGGCCTGGTTGATCTCAGCGATCATCTTGCGCATACTCATGAAGGAAGTATGCAGCTCGGTCATGTTCCGCTTGTGAGTGATTCCCACCGCGAGCTTCAAGGACAGGGTGAACACGCCGCCGTAGGCGTGTGTTTTAAGGCAGCAGGCGGCAACAACGCACTCAGCATCAAGCACCGGCCTGGCAACGTCAAAGCCGCTCCGCCAGTGAGTTCGCACAGGCTTGATTCGCACCCAGTCAGCCGGGGGGAGCTCCTCAAAATTTATGAGCTTGACCCCGTGTTTTTCGCAGAGCGCGTGAATCCCCTTTTCGCGCATCACGTCAGCGGTATCCGGAGGGCCGCTTCTCTCTCCGACGG
>JANONA010000005.1:0-11336 GCA_031420575.1 Nitrospirota bacterium
GCCGCGTTCGATATCGTGAGCGCCTCATCGATGGTCTTTCCCTTCACCAGGTCCGTTACCATGCTGCTCGTGGCGATCGCCGCGCCGCAGCCGAAGGTCTTGAACTTGGCGTCCGTGATGATATTGTTCTCCACCTTGATATAGAGACGCATCACATCACCGCACACCGGGTTGCCCACGGTTCCCACGCCGTCCGCGTTCTCGATCTCTCCCACGTTATGCGGCTGGGCGAAATGTTCCATCACTTTTGTGCTGTACTGTTCCATCGGTTCCTCCCTTGTTCGTTCTTGTTGAGTTGTCGGCTATGAGCGCTGCGCTGTTTTCTCGTTATTTCTTATTTTTGATCATGTCTTCGTAGAGGGGCGACATCTCCCGCAGTCGCTGGACAATGGGAGGCAGCTTCTCTATCACGTATTCGATATCTTCCACGGTATTGTCCATGCCGAGCGACATGAGCAGCGTGCCGTTCGCCACCGCCGCGTCCGTGCCGATACAGGTCAGCACATGCGACGACTTGAGCGAGCGGGAGGTGCAGGCCGATCCGCTCGAGACCGAGATCCCGGCCATGTTCAGGAACAGGAGCATGGACTCGCCCTCGACGTACCACAGGGATACATTCAGGTTGTGCGGCAGCCTTTTCACGGGATGGCCATTGATCTCCAGGTGGTCGATCTTTTCCACGAGTCCGTTTTGGAGACGGTCACGGAGCGGGGTAAGGTAGTTCATCCGGTTCGTGGTCTCCACAGCCGCAAGTTCGGCAGCCTTGCCCAGACCCACAATAGCAGGCACATTCTCGGTACCCGCGCGCCTCCCGTCCTCCTGGATGCCGCCCTCGAGCTGCGGCTTGATCCGGACGCCCTTGCGCACAAAGAGCGCGGCCGCGCCCTTAGGGCCATAGAACTGGTGCCCCGAGAGGGAAAGAGCGTCTACGCCCAGCGCCTTCACGTCCACGGGGATCCATCCCGTGCTCGCAACCGCATCGGTATGGAACAGCACGCCCTTTTCTTTCGTGATCCTGCCTATCTCCTCGATCGGCTCGATGGTGCCGATCTCGTTGTTCGCATGCATGATCGAGACAAGAATAGTATCCTTGGTGATCGCCTTGGCAACGTCGTCGGGGCTCACGAGCCCCTGCTTGTCCGTCGGCAGGTAGGTGACGCTGAAGCCGGATTTTTCGAGCGTCTTCGCCGGATGAAGAACGGAAAAATGCTCTAATTGCGATACGATGATGTGCTTGCCCTTCTGGCTGTTCGCCTGGGCCAACCCCTTGATCGCGAAGTTGTTCGACTCGGCGCCGCTTGCGGTAAAGAATATTTCGTCAGCCCTGGCCCCGATGAGCTCAGCGGTCTTTGCCCTGGCCTCTTCGACGGCATTCTTTGCTTCCCTGCCGATGTCGTGCAGGTTCGACGGGTTGCCGAACTTGCCAATGAAATAAGGCAGCATGGCCTCCAGCACCTTCGGGTGAACCGGTGTCGTGGCTGCGTGGTCAAGATAGACTTTTCTCCTATCACTCATATCAACATGCCCCCTTTCCCGCAAGAGCCGCTTTTCTCCCTGGCTTCAAGAGGAGCGGTTCCTTCCGATGCTGCCGCAAGAGATCATCAAAGCTGATACTGTCGAGCGCTTCCTCTATTTTTGCGCCCACCTTTGCCCATACCATCCTGGCCACGCAATCGTCGGCCTGGTAGCAATCACCCGACTCGCCGGGCTCCAGACAATGGGACAGGGCTATCGGTCCTTCCAACACACGCACAATATCTCCTATCGTCAGTTCCGACGGCTTCCGCGCGAGCAAATACCCGCCCGCGGGACCGCGTACGCTCTCGATCAATCCCGCCTTGCCGAGCTTGTGCAGAATCTGCTCAAGATAGGAGAAGGAAATCCCCTGCCGATCCCCAATCTCCTTGATCGAGATCGGCCCCTTGCCGTAATGCCTGGCGATCTCAAAGACCGCCCGAACACCATATTTCCCTTTTGTGGATAGTTTCATACTCTCTCTCTATTCACTAATGATGCGTCACCCGTCTCCAAACAGGACTGGTTCAATCCTTGATGTCCCCTATTGCAAACATAACAAACTTGACTAATTTTGTCAAGTATATTATTCCCCCCGTTTTCAGTGGCCAATTGAACTATTTTTTGGCATCTATCGTCCATTATCCCTCGTTCGTTGCTGTTCTTCGCGGCTCAATGCCTTAGTGGTTCCATTGAATTTTTTATTCTCTCTCCCTCTGTTTATGTTATACTCGCCGCATGCAGCAGACCAGCCCCCATAAGCCGATCACGAGCAAAGACAACAGCGTCATAAAAAACCTGCGTTCCCTGTCCGATCCAAAACACCGGAAAAAGGAACATGCCTATTTGATCGAAGGCGTCAAGATGGTCGAGGAGGCGCTCAGGGACAACCTGGGAGTGAAGATGGTCATAGCCGCGCCCTCCCTTGTTCAGCATCACGGCAAGGGCGTGCTCAAGCTGGCGGAAAGCGGATCAGTCGATATTCTCTGGATCTCGGAGAAGCTGATGGACGCCATATCGGAAAGCAAAACGCCCCAGCCGGTGATGGCGGTAGTGTGGATGAAGGAGCACAGCGAAGATAAACTCTTCGCTCATAGCTCAGGACTCATCATCGTCGCCCATCAGCTCCAGGACCCCGGCAATCTCGGCACTATTATCAGAACAGCCGGGGCTGTTGGTGCGGCAGGTATAGCGCTCACGCCGAATACTGCGGATCCCTACAGCGCAAAGGCCGTCAGGGCTTCAATGGGAAGTATCCTCCGGCTTCCCGTGGTGCGCATCGGGGATGTAACCGCATTCATCAAAATCTGCGCGCGGAAGGGATTTCAGACAGTAGCAACCGTGCTGACCGGCGATAAGACGCACTACGATATTGATTTTAAGAAACCGACTGTGGTGATCCTGGGGCAAGAAGGAGCCGGACTGTCGCGGGACATCATGGCGGATGTTGACCTTTGTGTCCGCATCCCGATGGCGGAAACGATTGATTCGCTGAATGTCGCAACCTCCGCAGCGGTGATCCTCTATGAAGCCATGAGGCAGCGGATACTACAATAGCAAAAGCTACTTCCCGAATCTCTTCTTCAGCTTCTCCACCACCACGCTTGGCACAAGACTGGAAACGTCGCCGCCGTAGCTTGCGACTTCTTTTACAATCGTCGAGGTGATGAAGGAATACTCCTCGCTCGGCATCATAAAGACCGCCTCCACGTTACTGTCGAGCCTGCGGTTCATGAGGGCCATCTGCATTTCGTACTCAAAATCCGAAATAGCTCTGAGCCCCCGTATGATTCCGGCGGCCTTTTTTTCCTTGGCATACTCAACCAGAAGGCCGGCAAACCCCTCAATCACCACGTGCCTGTACTCGTTTGTGGCCGTATTGAGCATGGCAATTCTCTCTTCGAGGGGGAAAAGCGGTTGTTTCTTCGGGTTCGCGGCCACGGCCACGATCACCTCGTCGAATATTCTGAGGCATCTCTGGATAAGATCGAGGTGCCCGTTCGTAACGGGGTCAAAGGTTCCCGGATAAACTGCGATGCGTTTCATCTGATCTCCTTATTGGTAGAACGCCAAAATGGTATCACCGTACTTCGCCTCGCGATAAAGCACAAGGCCTCCGGCGCTCTCCGGTGACGGCTGTTTCTTGAAGTGTTCGGCGATCACGATTGCATCCGGCTTCAGCATCCCCGCCTTGCTGATCAACTCAAGCAGGGGCTTTATCTCTTCCGCGTACGGCGGGTCGAGAAAGACAATGTCAAACGGGCCGGATGGTTTTTTCAAGAACGCCTCCGCCTTTGAAAACACCACCTGAGCCTTGTCCACAAAACCCAGAATATCTCTGTTGTGCCTGACAACGTCCAGCGAGCCCCGCGACGCATCCACAAACACCACGCGCCCCGCCCCACGGCTAAGCGCCTCGAGGCCGATGCCGCCCGCGCCGGCGTAAAGGTCGAGGAAAACCGCGCCTGCCACTCTCTCGCCGAGGATGTTAAACAGGGCCTGCTTCACCTTGTCCGACGTGGGCCTCACGCGGGACCCTGCCGGCGCCTTCAACCGCCGTCCTCTTTCCCTGCCTCCGGTCACTCTCATAATACTATCACCAGTCGATGCTACAGAAAAACCCTTTACGAGTCAAGTAATTCTTGACACGCTCGCACAATAAAGATATACTTTTACATTATGAGAAATCAACAGATGCGCGGTATGGTGAGTCGTTCCATTCTGCTTCTTTCGCTCTTGATGTTTTTCTCCGGGCTCATCGGCACTGCTTTTTCCGCGAACAAGCAGAAGACCGAAAAACCCATACCCGCACCCGCGGCGCCCGCCCCCGTCACAAAAAAGATACACCTCATCGAGATCGACGCGCCCATCACCCCCGCGGTTGCCGAGTACATCAGCAGGTCCATTGACCGGGCGTCGAAAGCCGACGCCGAAGCCCTCATTATCCAGTTGAACACACCCGGCGGTCTCGTGGACTCGACCCAGCAGATCGTGATGAAGATGATGGCCTCCGAGGTGCCCATCGTGGTCTATGTGGCGCCGAGCGGCGCCCGCGCCGCCTCCGCCGGCGTATTCATCACGCTTGCGGCCAACATCGCGGCCATGGCGCCGACGACACACATGGGAGCGGCCCACCCCGTGCAGATGCAGGGCAAGATGGACGAAACCATGAAGGAGAAGGCCGTGAACGACCTTGCCGCTATGATGCGGGGCATCGCGGAAAAACGCGGCAGGAACGCGAAATGGGCCGAAGAATCGGTCCGCAAGAGCGTTTCCATAACCGAGACCGAGGCGCTCAAGAACAAGGTCATCGACCTCATTGCCCCGGACATCACCGCGCTCATCGCCGCGCTGGACGGAAAAACCGTTGACACGGTCATGGGCAAGAAGACGCTTAAGACCACCGGCGCCGAAGTCAAAAAGATCACGATGGGGTTCCGTGACAAGCTCCTCGGCATCATCAGCAATCCCAACATCGCCTACATTCTGATGATCCTCGGGTTCTACGGCTTGTACTTTGAGCTCTCCAACCCCGGCGCCATTTTCCCCGGCGTGGTCGGCGCCATCTGTTTGATACTCGCCTTCTACGCCCTCCAGACCCTGCCGATCAACTATGCCGGGCTCATGCTCATCATCCTCGCCATCGCGCTGTTCATCGGCGAAGCGTTCATCTCCAGCGGGATACTCGGTATCGGAGGAACCATCGCCATGCTGCTGGGCTCGATCATGCTCATTGACTCTCCGGCTCCGTATCTCCGGATATCCTGGGCGGTAATCATCCCCGTTGTGGTCGTGTCCGCGTTGATGTTCATCATCACCGCCACCGTCGCTGTACGGGTGCACCGGGAGAAGACCGATACGGGCAAAGAAGGGCTCATCGGGATGCAGGCAGAGGCTAAATCAGACCTCAATCTCACCGGCCAGGTGTTCGTCCACGGAGAATACTGGAACGCGCGGAGCAACGAGCTCATTCACAAAGAAGATAAGGTGACCATCGTAGACATTGAAGGGCTTACCCTCATCGTGCGAAAAACAGCATAACCTGTTACAGCAATAAAGTAATTTAACGAATCTCAAAAAGGAGGAGTACAATGCAGACATACGGACTTGGTTTCATATTTTTCATCTTTTTGGGCGGTTGGTTGCTGTTCAACATGTTCAAGATCCTGAAACAGTACGAGCGGGGCGTTATCTTCACCCTCGGCAAGGTCAGTCTGGATCGCGGCGTGAAGGGACCAGGAGTTATCATCCTGATTCCCGGCATTCAGAAAATGGTGCGCGTGAGTCTCAGAACCGTGACCATGGATGTGCCGTCACAGGACGTGATCACCAAGGATAACGTGACCGTGAAGGTAAATGCGGTGGTTTACTTCCGGGTTATCGACCCGAAAAAGGCGATCATCGAGGTCGAGGATTTCTACTACGCCACATCGCTCATTGCCCAGACCACGCTCAGGAGCATTCTCGGCCAGAACCTGTTCGACGATCTGCTCTCGAACCGCGATGCCATCAATGCTGAACTGCAGAAGGTGATCGATCAGCAGACCGAGCCCTGGGGCGTGAAGGTGACCACGGTCGAGGTAAGGAACGTTGACCTGCCCGCGGAGATGCAGCGCGCCATCGCGATCCAGGCTCAGGCGGAGCGTGAACGCCGCGCCAAAATCATCCATGCGGAAGGAGAGCTCCAGGCGTCGGCAAAGCTGTCCGAGGCAGCAGCGGTCATCAGCCAGAACCCGATAGCGCTTCAGCTTAGATACCTCCAGACCCTCACCGAGATCGGCACGGATAAAAATACGACAATCGTATTTCCCTTCCCGATCGATATTTTAGCTACATTCCAAAAGCTGGTTGAAAAAAAGGGTTAGTACCGCGAGGTAAAACAGGCTCTTCGTACAATGTTACCACAACATACTGAACGCAAAAAGGGGACCGGTTATTACCGGTCCCCTTTTTCATGAGTCGTTGGTGATCGCTTAGATTTCCGTGATGGTAATCGCCTGCTGCGGACAGCTTTCCACGCAGGTCAGGCAGTTGATGCACTCTGACATGTTCACCGGCTCGGCCTTGCCGTCTTCCAGCTTGAATACCGCCTGCGGGCAGACATCGACGCAGTTGCCGTCGCCGTCGCACTTATTCTTGTCCACTGTTACTATGTACATGTAGCTTGTTACCTCCTGAAATAAAATATGACTGCTTGAACTCATACAGTACCAGTCCGGCTGGATAAAATCAACAAATAAATGCCGAAAAATGAATAAAGGCCCGCCCTTTTTCAGGGTGGGCCTTTTCATAAAACAGTGTTTTTCCGACGCAACCGCGGCTTAATGTTCCAGCTCGACACCCTTTGTTTCTTCCCTCACCGTGATCGCTATCTTGTAGAGAAAGGTGAGGATAAGTATCCCGATGGCCCAGACGCCGATAGTGATCATGGTCTCGGGATAGGTCGGCCAGTACGGCCTCACCTGCCCCATCATGTTCGGCACAAAACCGCCGATGATCAGGCCGAAGCCCTTGTCTATCCAGAGAGAAATGAAGAGCGCGACCGCCGCGAAGGCCAGAGTACCCTCGTTCTTGCGCGCCGCGGGAATCAGCAGCATCGCAAGGGATACGATGGCGAGTATGCTCGACGTCCACATCATCGGCACAAGCTCATTATGGCCTTCAAGACCCGCATAGAGATAGTGGAACGGATGGGCATGACCCGGTATGTTGCTGTAGAACGCGGTGAATAACTCGAGGCCCAGGAAGAACACGTTCGCAAACATCGCGTAGGTGACGATCTTGCCCAGAGTTTGTATCGGCTCCCTGCCCGGGTCGAACGTGGTAACCTTCCGCACGATCATGGCAAGGATAATCAGGAGCGCCGGACCCGCGGCAAAGGCCGAGGCCAAAAACCGCGCGGCCAGGATCGCCGTAAGCCACAGGTGCCTGCCGGGAAGGCCCGCGTACAGGAAGGCCGTGACCGTGTGAATGCTGATGGCCCAGGGGATCGAGAGATAGATGAACGGCTTTATCCACTGAGGCGGGGCTACGCCCTTTCTGTCCGCGCCGAGCGTGACCCAGCCGATCAGGACGTTCAGGAACAGATAGCCTGAGAGCACCAACGAATCCCAGAACATGACGGCGTTGAGCGTGGGGTGCAGCATCACGTTCGTGATCCGCATCGGCTGGCCCATGTCAACGAATATGAACAGGATGCACATAATAACGGCCGAGATCGCCAGGAACTCGCCGAGGATCACTATCTTCCCGAATTTTTTATAGTCGTGCAGGTAGTACGGGATCACGAGCATCACGGCCGAGGCCGCCACGCCGACGAGGAACGTGAACTGGCCGATGTACAGGCCCCATGAAACGTCCCTGCTCAGACCAGTAATGCCAAGTCCGTAAGCGTATTGCTGGAGGTAGTAATACGTACCCACCGCGCTCAGGGCCGCAAGGAAGATGACCCATGTCCAATATTTCGTGCCTCCTTCGAGTGCTTTTTCGAGCATGGTTGTTTATCCTCCTATTACGTAGAAAATACTCGGCCGTGTGCCGAGTTCAGGCTTGCGCCTGATGGTGTATTTCGAGCTGACAATCTTGCTGACCTCCGAGTTCGGGTCATCGAGGTCGCCGAAAACCAGACCGCCCTGGGGAGCGGCCTCGACGCAGTACGGCATCTTGCCTATGGAAAGCCGCTCCGTGCAGAAGGTGCACTTCTCCACAACCCCCCTGGTGCGCGTGGGATGTTCCTTGTTTTCGTTTTTGATGAACGGCCTGGGGTCCCGATAGTTGAAGCTCCTCGCGCCGTAAGGACAAGCCGCCATGCAGTACCTGCACCCTATGCAGCGATGCATGTCCATCATCACAATGCCGTCCTTCCGCTTGAATGTGGCCTGGGTCGGGCAGACCCGGACACACGCGGGATTGTCGCAATGGTTGCAGAGCACAATGAAGGGCAGGTGCTTTTGCTCGGCGCTCATCCTGTCATGTTCCTGGCCGGGGAAGGCGTTTTTGAAAGGCTCCTTCCATATCCATTTGATCTCGTCCTTGATGTTGCCGAAATCCGGGACATTGTGCGCGGCGTGGCACACGGCGATGACTTTTTTTATGTCTTCCTCGCTCTTGAATTTGCTCATATCAACGACCATGGCCCATCTCTTCGCAATCAGCGCGTTTTTCTTCGTCCTGGCCTGATCAGGCCTGAGCCCGGGGGCAATAACGGGATAGGTGGCGGATGCTGCGGAAGCGCCAAGTCCGAAGAGGGATGATATCCCCACTATCTTCAGGAATTGTCTTCTGTCCATACTCATGACTTGTCGTCCTCCTTCGGCTTGATATGGCAGTCCCAGCAGTACGGCTTCACGGCCATATAGTTATGGCATTCATCGCAGAACTTCTTCTTGTTCGAGTGACACTTCATGCACGTGTTCTGGAGGCTCATCTCATGCGACCTGCCGCTCGACGAGATATAAAGATCGTTTCCGTCGCGGACCACGGAATCCCTCCACTGATCCAGTAAATGCATGTGCTCGGTCTTCATGAACGCCTTCGGCTCAACGCACTCCTTCTTGCCGTTCAGCTTCTCCCACTCCAGAATGGCCGGCGTGTCCGTCTTCGGCTCCGGCTTGGCATTCACCTTCCCGAAGTTGTTGTAAATGGGGAAAAGCGCCATGGCCGCGAATATCACAATCCCCAGGAATATCGGTCCCTTGTTATAGATCTTCATTAGGCCTTTTCCTCCTTCTGCTCAATTCCCGGAAGAGGCTCGCCGCGCAGGTCAGTCGTCCTCTCCTTCTCGCCTGTCATGACGAGGGCGTTTGCCACAAGCTCGTGGAGACCGCAGACACCCACACCGGGCACCCAGTAATCCATGAGGGGCGGGAGCGAAGCTCGGTCAATGGCACAGACATTGGCCAGCATATTCACGCCATGATGCTCGTGAACGAACTTGACCGCGTTCGCGCGGGGGAACCCGCCCTTCATCCTCAAATCCATATCCTCCGAGGCGTTCAGACCGGAACCGCTGCCGCAGCAGAAAGTCTTCTCGCGGATAGTGTCTTCCGGCATCTCGTGGAAGTTGTTCACCACGTTCTTCAGAACATAGCGCGGCTCTTCCAGCAGGCCCATGCCGCGCGCAGTGTTACAGGAATCGTGCCACGTCACCTTGAGGTGGTCGTTCCTCTTCGGGTTGAGCTTGAGTTTGTTGTTCTTGATCAGGTCGGCCGTGAATTCGGCGATGTGGACCATCTTCATGGATTTCGCGTTCTCGAAGACCGTGCCGGTAATCGGCGATTTCGGGACTTCCAGAAAATCAGCGGGCCCGTTCCAAGTGTCCATATACTGGCTCAGCACGCGCCACATGTGGCCGCACTCGCCGCCGATGATCCACTTCACGCCAAGCCGCCTGGCCTCGGCGTAGATCTTGGAATTGAGCCGTTTCGCCAGCTCGTTCGTGGTGAAAAAACCGAAGTTTCCGCCTTCGGATGCGTACGTGCTCCAGGTGTAGTCCAGCCCCAGTTCCTCGAACAACATGAGGTAGCCCATGGCGGTGTATGTTCCAGGATCGGCGAACAGGTCGCCCGACGGCGTCACGAACAGTATCTCCGCGCCCTTGCGATTGAACGTTGGTTTGATCCTCTTGCCCGTAATGGTCTCGATGTCATCGAGCAGATACTCAAGGTTGCTCACGATCGTATGGGGTTCGAGACCAAGGTGGTTTCCCTTCATGTAGCAGTTAGCCGCGGGACCCGCGATCCATTCGATATTCAATCCGAGGAGGTTGAGCAACTCGCGCCCGATGATGGTGATCTCGGCCTGGTCAATGCCGTAAGGGCAGAAGACCGAACAGCGGCGGCACTCGGTGCACTGGAAGAAGTAGTACCACCACTCCTTCAGCACATCAACGGTGAGCTCGCGCGCGCCGGCCATCTTGCCGAAGATCTTCCCGGCCACGGTAAACTCTTTCCTATAGACCGAGCGAATGAGCTCGGCCCTGAGCACCGGCATGTTCTTGGGGTCGCCGGTGCCGATATAGAAGTGACACTTGTCCGCGCAGGCCCCGCAGCGTACGCAGATGTCCATGAAGAGCCGGAAGGACCGGTACTTTTCGAGCCGGTCCGCGATCCCCTCGAGGAGTATCTCCTTCCAGTTCTCGGGCAGTTTCCAGTCCGCGTCCACTGGCCGCCATTCCCGCGGGTTCGGGAAGCCGAGGGTTACGAGGCTCTTCGGCTTCGAGCCATGGCAAAACATGCCTTCTTTGAACACCACGGGCGTATCCATCCATCCCGTCTTCGGCGGCGTGTAATCTATCTTTGACAGTTCTTCTGGATTCGGAAGTTTTGCCATGATTACTCCTTTTCTACCGGCAGACCGGCGCCTTTCATTTTATCCCTGAAGTCGTCCTCATACTCCTCATAGGTATGGACATGGACCGGATAGTTCCAGGGATTGAGGTGTCTCTTCTCGCGGCTATTGTTCGCCAGATTGCGGGTCGGGCTCATGAAGACGCCGGCCAGGTGAACTAATTTGCTGAAGGGGAAGTAGGCGAACAGGATGCAAAGAAGGAACAGATGGATGTAGAAGAGAGATCCGATGGCGTCGGGGACCGTCGGGTTGAAGCTGACAAGCCCCATGACAAGCAGCTTAACGCTCACGACATCGACCTTATAGAAGTACCGCATCAGCACGCCGGTAAGGGCGATGCCGAAGATCAGAAAAAGCGGAAAATAATCCGCGATGAGCGAGATGTAGCGCATCTGCGGAATGCCGACCCTCCGGAGGAACAGATAGGTCACCGCCGCGAGGATAACCACGTCGGTCATGTACAGGAGCGGGGC
>JANONA010000006.1:0-7269 GCA_031420575.1 Nitrospirota bacterium
GAAGACAAAGAGAGCATGCTCGACATGCTCAAGCAGACGCTGGAGGCCGAGGGCTATCAGGTGATCCCGGCCAGGGACGGCGCCGAGGGGATCAGGAAGCTTTCCGATGAACGGATCGGCCTGGTGCTTACGGACCTCAAGCTGCCGAAAAAGGACGGCTTCGAAGTGCTGAAGGCCGTGAAAGCGGACAATCCGCTCCTGCCGGTGATCGTGATGACCGCCTTCGGCACGATCGAGACCGCGGTCAAGGCAGTGAAACAGGGGGCCTACGATTTTTTGACAAAACCCTTTGACATCGACCATCTGCTCGTTTTGATCAAGCGCGCCCTTGACGCTTCGCGTATGGCCGCGGAGAACATCCTTCTCAGGGAGGAGTTCGCTGAAAAGCTCGGCCTGCCGAAGATCATCGGTAAGAGCGGTCGAATGCTGGAGCTCATGGCCAAGATACAGAAGGTAGCCCCCGCGAACGCAACGGTCCTGATCCATGGTGAAAGCGGGACCGGCAAGGAGCTCTTCGCGCGCGCCATCCACTATCTAAGCAATCGAAAAGACTCGCCGTTCATTGCGATCAATTCCGCCGCTATTCCCCGGGAGCTGTTGGAGAGCGAGCTTTTCGGCTACGAACGCGGCGCCTTCACCGGAGCGGATGCGCGGAAACTCGGAAAGCTGGAACTTGCGGATAAAGGCACGGTGTTCCTTGATGAGATCGGCGATATGGATATGGCGCTCCAGGCAAAAATGCTCCGCGTTCTTCAGGAACAGGTGATTGAACGTGTCGGCGGCGGCAAACCCATCAAGATCGACGTGCGCGTCGTCGCGGCGACGAACAAGGACCTTGAAAAGGCTGTTGCGGCCCAACTGTTTCGCGAAGACCTGTTCTATCGCTTGAATGTATTCCCCATCACTATTCCTCCGCTCCGTGAACGGCGTGACGATATCCCCGCGCTGGCCCGGAATTTTTTGAACAAATATTCCGCTGAGGTGCGGAAAGGGCCGCTTACGATCGCGGACGAAGCCATGGACATTCTGATGAAAGCGCCATGGAAGGGGAACGTGCGCGAGCTCGAGAATGTGATCGAGCGGGCCGTGATCTATGCCGACGGCGGCGTGATCCGCAGCCAGGACCTCGGTATCAGCGAATCGAGCATCCTCGACGCCCTGGCGGAGCACGTGCCCATGGACGGCCCGCTCCAGGAGATCGCCGCCGCTGCCATGCGCATTGCCGAGTCGCGCAGGATCAGGCAGGCCTTGAAGCAGACCAACGGGAACAAGACCCGGGCCGCGGAGGCCCTCCAGGTGAGCTACAAGACGCTCCTCACGAAGATCAAGGATTACCAGTTGGAGGGGAAGGAAACGTAAAGGAACGCACTATGCGTGACAAGGATAATTTGATCCCACCTCATGGCGGATATCGCAAGCTGCGCAGCTTCCAGTGCGCTCAAACAGTGTACGACGCAACCGTCATATTTTGCGACCGCTTCGTTGATAAATATTCACGCACGCGTGATCAAATGGTACAGGCCGCACGGAGCGGTGTGCAGAACATCGCTGAAGGGAGCATGGCTTCCGCGACCTCCAAGAAAACCGAACTCAAATTGACAAGTGTTGCCAGGGCAAGCCTCGAAGAACTGTTGCTGGATTATGAGGATTTTCTGCGTCAGCGTGGACTACGCATTTGGGACAAGAATTCGCCTGATGCACTTTCGGTGCGGAAACGCTATCAGTCGGTAGAGTTGGACAAGTCAGACAGGTCAGACGGGTCGGACAAGTCGGACCCATACCCTATCAAAACAGCAGCAGCGGAAACAGCGGCAAACACGATGGTATGCCTGATCAATCAGGCCAGCTTCCTCCTGGGGCGTCAGATGCAGCAGTTGGAACGATCTTTTCTTTCAGAAGGCGGATTCACGGAGCGGCTCTACCGTCAGCGCCAAGCGGCGCGAAATGGACGAAATCAAGACGGTGCAACCAAAAGAAAAGTTTAAAAGCGGTAGATTTGAAACTGACTACAAAAACTACAATTTGCGTATTTCTAGACCAATCCCATAAAAGGAATATTAGTGTGAATCGGCAATTGAAATTAAGCAAAGAACAAAAAAAAATATTGAAGCAGTCATCGGTATTATATAAGCTGCTAACGGAAGAGAGGCTGCTCAATATAAAGAGGCATCCTCTTCATGTTAAAACGTTATCTGAAGATGATTTGGTCGAATTCTTGCAAATAGCTAATGCATTATACAGAGGTGGATATCCACTAATTAGTGATGCCAATTATGATGGTATCTATCTTCGTGAGCTGAAAAAGAAAAATCCGAAGCATGATTATCTTCATAGTGTCGAACCAGAGGCTGGCGTTGAAGGGCCAAAAGTAGATCTTCCGTTTCCAATGCTTTCAACAGAAAAAGGGACCAGCATTCAAGAAATAAAACGATGGAGAGATAGGGTTAAAAAAGCAGCAAAAGATATAGGATTGGATGCTGACAAACTTCAAGTGCGTGTTTCTCCAAAGCTTGATGGATTTGCAGCTTATGATGATGGTAACAAATTGTACACGCGTGGCGATGGAAGAAGGGGCACGGATATAACACGGGTATTCCGAAGGGGTCTTACAGTTGTTGGAGGAGAACGTGGTAAAGGTGCAGGTGAGATTGTTGTTGATAAAGAGTACTTTGAAAAAAACTTGTCGATTTATTTTGAGAATACTAGAAACTTTCAATCAACAATTATCAAGGAAAAGGAACTAGAACCCTACGTCGAAGATGCGATTAGGGATAAGGCTGTCGTGTTTTATCCTTTCGAAAAAATGGAGTCATGGATTGGATCAATTGAAAGCATGATTGCTGATTTCGATAATGTAATACAAAAAGTCTGGAAGTCAGTAAAGTATGATGTTGATGGGGTGGTGTTGGAAGTACTAGATCCTAAGTTAAAAAAATATATGGACATGGGGTCTACAGCACCACATCATAAGTGGCAAATAGCTTATAAGATTAACGAGGCAAAAACTCTAGTGGCGGTTCTAGCCGTAACACCACAAACGTCTCGTTTTGGCCGAATCAATCCAGTTGCGGAACTTGAGCCAACTAAACTGAGTGGAGTAACAATAAGTCGTGCGACAGCGCATCATTATGGGATGGTAAAGAAGAAAGGGATAGGTAAAGGGGCAGTTATTGAGTTGATTAGAAGTGGTATGGTCATACCAAAAATAGAAAATGTTATAAAGAAGGCTCAGCCTGAAATTCCAAGTAATTGCCCAAGCTGTAATGCCGAATTGTTGTGGGATTCAGACAATTTGATTTGTCCTAATGTTGGTCACTGTCCTGCTCAAATAAAGAACTCAATTGAACATTATTTTATGACACTTAGAAACATTAATGGCTTCGGTGAATCTACTATTTCAAAACTATTTGAAAATGGCGTGAGAGATGTGTGCACAATATATCATTTAGCTGAGAGTAAATTTCAAGAGTTTGGTTTTGGTGAAAAACAATCGCAAAATCTAGTTAAGGAATTAGAAAGAAGTCGCAATGAGCCTCTCGAGGATTGGCGTTTTTTGGCTGCTTTCGGTATACATCGTTTAGGTATGGCTAATTGTGAAAATCTACTAAAACAGGTGAAGCTTAGAGAAATATTTGACCTTACTGCGAATGAAATAGTTACGGATAAAATATTTGCAGTAAAGACAGCGGAAATAATAGTCAAGGGTTTGAAAGCTATAAAGAGCGAGTTTGACTGTATGATTAGAGTTGGATTTAATTTAGAGTATTCAAAATTGCTATCTGAGCTTAGGGATAGAGGTCAATTAAGCAAAATATCCGGCAAACAAGTAGTTTTTACGGGGACTATGAAACATGGAGCAAGAGAAGATATGGAACGACAGGCGCGATTATTGGGCGCTAAAGTTGGTTCCGCTGTTTCCGGGCGGACCGATTATCTTGTGACGGGTCTTGATGTTGGGCAAAAGAAGATTGATACTGCTCGCAGAAAAAATGTTACTGTTATTACCGAGGATGCGTATTTTGATTTGATTAAAATAGCTAATGAAAATATCCGAGAGAATAACTATGGATAAAATAAAAATTAGCAAAAGCAATGCGAGATTAATATGCCATAACTGATAATGGTGAATGAATGCCTTTACGCATCGGCTTCCACGTCTCCATCTCCGGCGGTTTTAATCTTGCCGTTCAGCGTGCTTATGAGCTCGGCTGCGCCACCATGCAGATTTTCAGCCGCAATCCACGGGGCTGGACGGTCAAGCCGCTCGATAAGGACGACATCGCGGAATTCAAAAGGCTTCGTGAACAGTGGGACATTGCCCCGGTATTCGTTCACACAAACTATCTCATCAACCTCGCGTCATCAAAGCCTGATCTTTATGAGAAGTCCATTGAGCATTTTGTGGTTGATCTCGAACGCGCTGAGAAGCTCGGCGCGGAATATCTCGTTACGCACCTTGGATCAGCAAGCGGCAGGGAACCAGAATGGATGATAGAGCGCGTATCGAGCGCTTTGAACATGGCCATGAAACTTCATCCGCCGAAGGCAATGATCCTGCTTGAAAATACGGCAGGCGAGAAGGGTGACGTGGGGTATACCCTTGAGCAGATACAGGAGGTTATTTCCCGTCTTGATGATGCATCGCGGATCGGCATTTGCTATGATACCTGCCACGGATTCGCCGCGGGATATGACATTCGTGCCAAGGCGGGAGTAGAGGCGCTGGCAAAGAAGATCAAGGCCACGGTTGGTCTGGAGCGATTGAAAGGCATGCATCTCAATGACTGTCTTCGCGATTTCAACTCGCGCGTTGACCGCCACTGGCATATCGGCGAGGGCAAGATCGGTCTCGACGGTTTTAAAGCATTGCTCAATCATCCCGCTTTTAAAGACATACCGAAGATCATGGAAACGCCGAAGGAAACCGAAGAGGACGATCCGAGGAATATGAAGACGGTGAGGTCGCTCATTGGGGTGACATGAGGATAACCGCGAACGGAACAAAAAATGATTGACGATCAAGCCGGGCGCCGCTATAATGAGTTTGTTTAGCTCACGCAGCTTAATCTGACAGGGCAAAGGGGGAATCATGACGGAAAAGAAAAGCGATATCTTAAAGAACATTCTCATCAATCTCGGGGTACTGCTCATTCTCGTTGGATCTACGGCGATGAAGGGAGACATGGCGTTCTTTTTCATCGGCCTGGCCCTCCTGGCGATCCAGACCTTTGGGTTCTCGGGAGTGCAACCCAAAAAACTGGCGATTGCGGAGATCATACTTGCAACGACGCTGGCTGTTGGTTCCGTCACTCAACTGATCGCCGCCAGTGCCATCAAAACCCAGCAGGTCTTTCTGATCATTCTGCTGCTCGGAGCGCTCTTAGTCGTCGTGGAAGCTACCCGGAACTACACTGATCTGTAGATTCGTCCGCCCGGGGCTGCTCGAGCGCGGCCCCGGATAAATTCCTTTCTGGATTTCCCCCTCCGCCTCTGGTATAATATTACATCTCTTTAAATTCTCTTCTCCAGGAAGCCCCGGCCACAGGTCATAGCGCATGAAGGTAGCGGAACTATCCGATAAAAAAACATCGACCAGGCATTACAACGCCTTTGGGCGGTATATGAAGGAGTTGTGGCACACGCCGGTCTACAAGGTGAACGTGGACGCGGGATTCACCTGCCCGAACCGGGACGGCTCGGTCGCCACGGGCGGTTGTATTTACTGCAATAACGACAGCTTCAGGCCGTCAGCGTGCGCGAGTACGGCGTCGTTGCGTGAGCAGATCGCGAAAGGCATTCCCTATCTCCGTTCCCGCTACGGCGCGGAGAAGTTCATCGCCTACTTTCAGCCCTACACGAACACCTACGCTTCAGTGGATATCCTTGAACGGCTCTACCGCGAGGCGCTCGACAATCCGGGCGTTGTCGGCCTTGCCATCGGCACACGGCCGGACTGCGTTGACGCGGAAAAGATCGCGCTTCTTGAGTCGCTTGGCCGCGACCATTTTATCCTGGTGGAATACGGGCTTCAGTCAATCTACGATAAGACGCTTGTCTTCATTAACCGCGGTCACGACTACGCCTGTTTTAAGAACGCCCTTGCCTTGACCACCGGCAGGGGCATCCATATCGGGGCGCACCTCATCCTCGGCTTCCCGACGGAAACGCGGGAAGAGATGCTTGGTATGGCGGATGAGCTTTCACGACTGCCGATCGAGTTTCTCAAGATACACCAACTGCAGGTGGTGAAGGAGACGGCGCTTGCGGACCTTTATGCGGAACAGCCTTTTGCGACCTTCGGGTATCATGAGTACCTCGAGCTGCTGGCCGATTTTCTGGAGCGGTTGTCCCCGGATATCGTGCTGCAGCGGCTTTTCGCGGCCGCTCCCGACGAAATTCTGATTGCCCCGGTTTGGAACAAGACACGCAGTGAACTGCTGAACGACCTCGATACCTTCATGGAGCAGCGGGGAAGCTATCAGGGGAAACTACGGACAATAACGTTGCGAGAAGGCGGGGAGTTCGGGGAAACATGCTTATGAAGAAAATTTCCGATTCGCCTATTCCCCCGTTCTCCGTTTCATATTTTTACGTGAAGGAGCTGCCATGATCGATCTTCATACACACACCTTGTTCAGCGACGGCGTGCTTGTGCCGTCGGAATTAGTGCGGCGCGCGGTGATGAAAGGCTACGAAGCGATCGCGATCACGGACCATGCCGACGCTTCGAACCTTGACTTCACCATCCCGCGGGTGGCCGCCGCGTGCAAGGAGCTCAACCGTCGCTGGAAGATCACCGCGCTGCCGGGCATTGAGCTTACACACATCCCCCCGGATACCTTCGCCGAGCTTACCGAGCGGGCCCGGTCGCTCGGCGCGGTGATAGTGGTCGCTCACGGCGAGACGCTCGTGGAGCCCGTCCATCCGGGCACGAACCGGGCGGCGATTGAGGCCCGGGTTGACATCCTCGCTCACCCCGGATTGATCACGAGAGATGAGGCTGAGCTCGCGGCGAAGAACGGCGTCCATTTGGAGATCACCGCGCGCAAGGGCCACAGCCTGTCGAACGGATATGTGGTGAAGATCGCGGAAGAAACCGGCGCCAGGCTCGTGATCGATACCGACACCCACGAACCCGGCGACCTGATAGACGACGAGTTTGCCCGCGCTATCCTGCTCGGCGCGGGCCTGAGCAGCGAGTTGATCGCCGCGGTCCTGCGGAATTCGAGGGAACTGGCCGCCAAGGCGAGCGCAATGATGAAAAGATAG
>JANONA010000007.1:0-2222 GCA_031420575.1 Nitrospirota bacterium
CGCGAAGACGTCGAAACGTCGAACCTGCCGGCGTACGGTTTCACGCCCATCGCGCTGATCTCGGCAAGCTTCTTAAACCGCTGCTGGATCAGCTCGTTGTACTCTTCCATGAAAAACCCTTTCGCTCCGCGGCAATCTCAAATGCGGATTATACTGATTCGGCATGAGCTCTGTCAAGAATAAACGCTTACGCGGTCAGCATCGCAAGCGCTTCAAGGTACTTTTCGCTTGTTTTCCGGACGACCTCATCGGTAAGCACGGGCGCGGGCGGCTTCTGATCCCATTTGATCGAAATGAGATAATCCCGCACGAGCTGCTTATCGAAACTTTTCTGCGCAACCCCTTCGCGGTAGTCGCTCCTGGGCCAGAAGCGGGACGAGTCGGGCGTCAGCGCTTCATCAATCAGGATGACCTCTCCGTTATATATCCCGAATTCGAGCTTCGTATCGGCGATGATGATCCCCCTGGGTTCCGCCAGTTCGCATGCTCTCCGGTAAATGGCGAGCGTGTACTTCTTTATTTTTTCCGCCGTGTCAATTCCGACTAACTTGACCACCTCATTGAAATCGATATTCACGTCATGCTCGCCGGCCTCGGCCTTTGTGGACGGTGTAAAGAGCGGCTCCGGCAGGCGCGACGCCTCAACCATGCCCGCGGGAAGCTTGATGCCGCTTACCGAGCCCATTGCCTTGTACTCCTTGAGACCCGAGCCGGTCAGGTATCCGCGCACGATGCACTCCACGGGCAGCGGTTGTGACTTCTTCACGAGCATGCTCCGGCCCTCGAGGATCGCCGCATGCTGCCTGCATTCGACGGGATACTCTTTGACCTCCGTGGAGATGAGGTGGTTCTTGACGATGTCCGAGGTCTTGGAGAACCAGTACTTCGATATCCGCGTAAGCACGCGCCCCTTTTCCGGGATCGCGTTCGGAAGCACTACGTCAAAGGCTGAGATTCTATCCGTGGCGACGATGAGAAGCGTCTCGCCGAGCTCGTAGATATCGCGCACTTTGCCGCGCTTTGGCGGTTTGAGCCCCGCAAGATTAGTCTCGTGAATCAACGGCGTCTTCATTATGTTCCCTTCCGTTCTGTTCAGGTTCATATTTGAGGATACGGACACGTGAGATCCGGTTTTTTCTCAGCCGGAGCACGGTGAACATCATGTCCTGGTACCGAATCTGATCGCCTTCCACCGGGAGTCTGCCGAAGAGCCCCAGCACAAAACCGCCGATGGTCTCGAATTCATCCTCCGGCAGGTTCACGTCCAGCCGCTCGTTCACCTTTTCTATATTTGTCTTTCCGTCAACGAGGTATCGGTTCGCGGCTATCTCGTCGATCTCGCGAAGCGCTTTTTCCTGCTCATCGCGGATATCGCCGACGAGCTCCTCGATAAGGTCCTCCATGGTGACGAGACCGTCAGTCCCGCCGTATTCGTCTCCGACGAGCGCGAGGTGGATGCGCTTTTCCCGCATCTCCCTGAGGAGCACGCTCACGTTCTTGTTCGGTGGGACGATATAGGGCTTCCGAAGCGCCTGGTCAAGCTGAAACGGCCGGTTCTCCATATGGAGCGACAGGATGTCCTTGAGATACAACACGCCGATCACATTGTCGATGGTCTCGGAATAGACCGGCAAACGCGAGAACCCCTTCTCGTTCATGGTACGGAGGATGGTTTCAACGTCGGTCCCCGCCTCGACCGCGGTGATCTCGGTCCGGGGGACCATCACCTCTTTCACCACCGTGTCGGTGAACCGGAACACGCTGTGGATCAGGTCCTCTTCGGAGGGCTCAAAGATCCCGTGCTTCCGCCCTTCGCGGATAAGGTATTTGACCTCGTCTTCCGATACGAGGGATGGTTCTTGATGACCTGCGGAAACAAACAAGCCGAGCACGAAATTGTTGGACGCGGTAAGCATTCGCAGTATCCAGCGAAACAGCCTGGAAAGGACGTCGACGGGAGTCGATGTCAAAAACGCAATTCTCTCGGGATAACGGATTGCCAGCGACTTGGGGACCAATTCACCAAACACCAGGGTAAAATAGGTAATCGTGCTCACCGCGATACCGACTGCGATCGGTTCTGACGCTTTCCGAATAAATTCCACGGGCATCGACGCGAAAATCGGCTTAATATACTCGATGGAGATGACGCCGCCGAGAGTGGCTGCCAGCGTGCCGACCAGGGTCACGCCGATCTGAACGGTGGCAAGAAACCGATCGGG
>JANONA010000008.1:0-3483 GCA_031420575.1 Nitrospirota bacterium
GCTCATCGGCATCCAGGTCGGCGCGCTTACGACCAAGGTGGTGAAGGGCATTCAGATCCGCGGGTTCTACGCCTTGTCCATTCTCGCGGGCTTCGTCAACAGGGCTTCCACACTCCCCAAGAAGATGGTGGAGCTCGAGTATATCAGCCTGTCCAGTACCACCGTCAATGGCATCGAATTCGTGGGCAACATTGTTTTCTGGATCGTGGTCGCCGCCTTCGGCATCTGGATCTTCAGCAAGTTCTTCGCGAACATAAAAACACTCAGGCAGGAGGCATAGCCATGATCGTAAAAAATAAATCCACTTTTTTCACCGGAGTATTCCTTGCGGTAACGTTTGCCGGCGTGCTCGCCCTTATCTTCGCGCCGGTCTTTGGAAAAGACAAGGATGGAAAAGACATGAACGGGCTTGTCTACGCCGACGATATGTTCAACAAGCTTTCGAAAGGATCGTCCTACTTTATCCCCAAAGTTATGAAGAGCAATGAAAAATTCGCGAACACGGACCTTGCAGTCACGGTAAAGTATGAAAAGCCCGAGCAGCGGGAAGTCGCCATGAAGGTACTGGCGGTAGCCGGCGCTAAGGTGGACAATGCAACCCCCGATCCGCAGATCAACGGCAACCTCGGCGCGCTTATGTCGAAGATACTCCAGGACGCCGACGACATGTACAAGAATGACGGGAAAAAGGTTGCAGACCGGTACGGCATGGATGAAAAAGAGGCCATGGCCGCATGGTGGAACGTGCTCAAGGTCATGGACAAATCGCTCAAGAAGCAGGGCAAGATCGAGGAGGCGAAGATCGTCTCGGACGTGATGAAGAAGGCCGTGGAGCCCGCCTACAATTATTACGGGGTCATCGCACAGCAGGTTTCGGAAAAGGCCGGCATCATGACCGGGCTGCTCGTGTTCTACGTGGCCTACACCATGTGGTGGGGCTTTGCCATCTTCTACCTGTTCGACGGCGTTGGGCTTACCATGAAAAAATCCAAAGTGAAAAAAGAGGTGTAAGAGACGACATGAAAGTATTGGTCCCGGTTGACGGATCCAAACACTCATCAGAAGGCATCAAGGTGGCATCGCATTATGCAAAGACCAAAGATGCGGAGTTGTACCTGATAACGGTCATCCCGTCCGTGGCTGACATCGACCTCGAACCAGCGCTTCCATCTTGGAAGCGTGGCGGAGAAGGTGGTGCGCCACAGCCCATCGTGCGTGTACGTGGTCCGGGAGCCGGCCTGGATATAAGGAGCGCACTGACAGGGGTTCGGTGGAAACATCGAACCCCTGTTTCTTTTTAAACCGGCTTACGCTATAATGACGCACTATGAAAATCCGGGACAAACTTCTCTTGGGCTTCGGACTGTATATCCTTATTTCTCTTATCTTCGGGTCTTTTGCTTACAGAGCACTCCGCATGATCAGCGCCAAACTGGTCCTCGTGGAAACGGCTGACGATATCACCAACGCGGTCCTTGAGGTGCGAAGACACGAAAAGAACTATCTTCTCTACAGGGACAAAAAAAACCTTGCGGAAATCCAGAAGCAACTGGTATTGCTGAAGGAGAGCATCGAGAACATCAAGGCCGAGATCATTCACGAACTCACGAGCGCAAACTATCAGATGATGAAAAAGACGATCGGAGAGTATGAAAAAAACATCGGCATTATCGCGAAAAACATTGAATCCCAGGACGAGCTCGCCCAGAGCATCCGGACCGAGGGGAGGAGGATCGGCAGCGCGCTCTCCGGCGCGGACTCAGAGGTCTTCCCGGCGCTGAGACGGTATGAGAAGAACATCCTGCTGTATAAGGACCAGGAATCATACGAAGAATTCAAAAAGACCGTTGAGGCCGCGGACCTGGCGGATAGCAACCGGGTGCGGCACTATGTGATGCTTATAGAGAAGTTTCACGAGTTGCAAAACGAAGAAAAGAGCTCGGAGGAGCGCATGCGGTCCGCTGCGCGGAATATTCAAGAATTCACTCAGGATCTCGCAAAAAAGGAGCGTTCGAACATCGCCACGACGATCAAAATGTCCATCAGACTGCAGGTCATGGCCCTTGTGTTGGTGGTCATCCTCGGGATCATCATCAACATCAAACTTGCCACCAGCATCGCAACGCCGATCCGGACGCTTGAAAAGATAACCAAGAAGATCACGCGCGGGGACTTCTCCGAGAGCATCGAGGTCAGGGGGCACGATGAGCTCGCCTCGCTCGCCGGTTCTTTTAACCAGATGGAGGAGAAGCTCGAACTCGCGATGACCTCTCTGGAGGCGACCATCAAGAAGCTCCAGGAAAAGCAGGCCCAGCTCGTGGAGGCGGAAAAACTGGCGTCGATAGGAAAGCTCGCCGCGGGCATAGCCCACGAGATCAACAATCCGCTCACCGCGGTCCTGACCTTTTCGAACCTCATGCTTGAGCAATGCCCTCCGGACGATCCGTGGTACGACAAACTGCGGCTCATGGCGCGGGAGACCGAGCGGGCGAGGAACATCGTGCGCCAGCTCCTCAACTTCGGACGCGAGATCGTGATCAAACCCGAGAAGATCAATATCAATCAGCCTGTCTCGGAGCTCGCGGACTCGCTCGTGGCGCAGGACGCGTTCAAGGGCATCGGGCTCGATATGAAGCTCGGCGACAACCTTCCCGAGGTCAATGCGGACCCGGCCCAGATAGGCCAGGTGGTCATGAACATGCTCCTGAACGCCATCCACTCCATAACACCGCCGGGAAGGATCGAGGTCGTCACGAGAAGGACCGAAAAAAACGTCGAGATCGTGTTCACCGACACCGGCGCGGGCATCCCGGAGGAGAACGTCCACAAGATCTTCGACCCCTTCTTCACGACCAAGGATGCGACCAAAGGGACCGGGCTCGGGCTGGCGGTAAGCTATGGTATCATTAAGAAGCATGGCGGCGAAATCGAGGTTGCGAGCATCGTGGGCAAGGGAACGACATTTACCGTGAGGTTGCCGATCTATGGATAAGTTCAAAGCGATCGTTGTTGACGACGAATCAAGCGTGTGCGAGGCGGTGAGGGCCATTCTCGAGCTCGAAGGGCTCGACGTGACCACCTTCACGGACAGCGTGGCTGCCGCCGAGGACATCAAACAGCATTCCTACGACCTCATCATCTCGGACCTCAAGATGCCGAAAATGACCGGGCTCGAACTGTACGACGCCATCAAGGACGTAGTCCCGGACAGCATCTTCATCATTATCACCGCTTTCGGCACCATTCCCTCGGCCGTGGACGCGGTCAAAAAAGGGATCTACGACTATATTCCCAAGCCCTTCACCCCGGACGAAGTGCGCATACCGCTCCGGCGGGCGCTGGAAAAGCGGAGGCTTGAAAAAGAAAACATCGTCCTCCGGTCGCAGCTTGAAACGCGGTATTCCTTCCAGAGCATCATCGGCAACAGCTCCGAGATCCGCGAGACCTTCCGGGTCATGCGCCACGCGGCTTCGAGCGAGTCCA
>JANONA010000009.1:0-2449 GCA_031420575.1 Nitrospirota bacterium
ATCGTGATCGTAGCGAACCTGAAGCCCGCCAAGCTCATGGGCATCGAGTCCCAGGGCATGCTGCTCGCCGCGAGCAGCGGGGACCTGCTTGCGGTGGCCACCTTCGACCGGGAGACGAAGGCCGGGAGCAGGGTGAAGTGAATCTATTGCGGAATGCGGAGTGCGGAATTAAAGCAAGCCAATGTGAAAAAGCATTTGCTTCATCCTGTCTATCTGTGCCTGTCTGTGGCAAATATGGTTTCCCCAGAGGTAAATTAACAGCATGCTGATCGACACCCACGCGCACTTGGAGATGCGCGAGTTCAATGACGACCGCGATGACGTGATCAAGCGCGCGCGCGAAGCGGGCGTTGAATATATTCTCACCATCGGCACGACAATCGAGTCATGCCGCGACGCGGTGCTGCTTGCGGACAAGTACGATTTCATCTACGCCGCCGTCGGTATCCACCCCCACGAGGCGAAGGACATCCTTCATCCCGCTTACGAGCTCATCAGGCGCTTCGCGCAGCACAAGAAGGTTGTGGCCTACGGCGAGATCGGGCTCGATTATCACTACGAGCATTCGCCCCGCACGGACCAGAAACGGAAATTTCGCGACATGCTGCACGAAGCGCGGGAGCTTAAACTTCCCATCATTGTCCATGACCGCGACGCCCATGAAGATATGCTCCAGATACTGTCCGAGGAATGGTCGCCCGGGCTCGGGGGCGTCATGCACTGCTTCTCCGGCAACGTGGAGCTGGCGAGAAAATTGATCGAGATGGGGTTCCTCATCTCCATTGCCGGGCCGGTCACGTTTCCCAAGGCCGAAGCTTTACGTGAGGTGGTGCGCCGGATACCGATCGAATATCTGCTGATCGAGACGGACGCCCCCTACCTGGCGCCCCAGCCGATGCGCGGCAAGCGGAACGAACCTGCCTTTGTGCGCCACACGGCGGAGGCCATCGCGAAGATCAAGGGCCTCTCCTTCGACGACGTGGCCAGGATCACGAGCTTTAATGCCATGCAGCTTTTCGGCATCGGGATCATGCCGGAAAAAGGCCGGATCACCTATCCTATCAGGAACTCGCTCTATCTCAACATCACGAACCGGTGCACCGCGGCCTGCACGTTTTGCATCCGCTATCATACCGACTTTGTGAAGGGGCACAACCTCCGTCTGCGGGAAGAGCCGACAGCCGAGGCGCTCATCAAGGAGATCGGAGACCCCAGGCAATATGCCGAGATCGTGTTCTGCGGGTACGGCGAGCCGCTGCTCCGGCTCGATGCGGTCAAGGCCGTGGCGGGTGAGGTGAAGCGGCTGGGCGGCACGGTGCGTATCGACACGAACGGCCACGCGAACCTTATCCATAAGCGGAACGTTCTGCCCGAGCTGGCCGGGCTTGTGGACGTCGTGAGCGTGAGCCTGAATGCGCATAACGCCGAGGTCTATGAGAAGCTTTCCCAGCCCCAGTTCGGTCCCCTTGCGTATGAAGCGGTCAAGGACTTCATCCGCGAAGCGAAGAAGTATATCCCCGAGGTAACCGCTACCGTGGTATCCGCCCCCGGCGTTGACGTTGAAGCCTGCCGCAGGATCGCCGACGAGCTCGGCGTGAAGTTTCGTGTCCGTGAATATAACGTCGTAGGGTGAGCTCCGCTTGCTTTTGGCATTTTCGCGCAACAGCAAGATGCCGCTTTTTTGTTTCTTTGTTGACAATACAACTGTGCGGTGTTATTTTATATTGCAGTTAAACCTATGAAATTCAACAATGAACAAAAAGATCTTTTAGCTGGTTATTTGATAGATTTGAGTAAGTTCTCATTTACGGCTCTCGTGGTCGGAAAATTTGTTTCCCCCGATATAAAGAACTGGGTGTTCGTAGTAGGCATGGTTTTTACCGTTGCAACTGTTGTCATTTCATTGTTGTTGAAAAAAAGAGGAGGGTAAATAAAATGGATATTGTAGGATATACTTTTTTAGTCCTGACCATAGCTTTGATTGTTTTTTATCTATTTCTGCGTTCCTCCGAAAAACATTCTAAATAGAGAGGTGCGTCTCAATTTTTTCGAGAAGGTGATCCGGCTGATCTCTACTTGACTTTACCCTCTATCCGTTTTCACTAATTTGCCTTGCAAGGGTAATTGGGATAAAATCTCATTTATCATCACTGTTTGCGGATCCCCTCTCACCGGAAACTTTTCTTGCCATTTTCCTCTTGTTTTCCCTGTTTAGCGAATGATATAGTGTAGCCGTAATTATGGCTAAGCGCCGCTGGAGGTCCAATGAAGGTATTGCCGCTTTCTGAAGTAAAGAACAACCTGAGCAAACTTGTTGAACAACTTCGTACCACGCATGAAGAGATAACGGTCACGAGAAACGGTCATGCAGCCGCCATCATCATGAGTCCCGAGGAATTCGAGGGATGGAAGGAGACGATGGAAATTCTCGCGGACAAGGAATTCCTGC
>JANONA010000010.1:0-12429 GCA_031420575.1 Nitrospirota bacterium
TATTCCTCGTGGGAACACAGCGCGAGAACCGGCAGCTCAAGGAAGAGAACGACCGGCTGCGGCTCGGGAACGCGGTCATGGACGAGCTGCTGCTCGAGAACAACCGGCTGCGGGATTCCCTGGACTTTAAGCGGCTCCATCCGCCGACGGCCATCATGGCCCAGGTGATCGGCAAGGAGTTGTCACCCGCCTCCAGCACTATCACGCTCAGCAAGGGCGCGGACGACGGTCTCCGGAAGGACATGGCCGTGATCACCTCGCAGGGGGTGGTCGGGAAGGTCCAGGCCGTGCTTCCCGGCACGTCGAAAATCCTTCTCATCACCGACCCCGGCAGCACCCTCGCTGTCCGCGTCATGCGGAACCGTGAAGAAGGGCTGCTCGAGGGCAAGCTCGTTCATTGCGCGCTCAAGTACGTCTCGTACTACGCCGACATTCAGAAAGGCGACCTGCTCGTCACCTCGGGCCTCGACGGCGTTTATCCCAAAGGTCTTGCCGTGGCAAGGGTCGTCAAAGTAACAAAGCATGAGGCCAGCGCATTCCAGACCGTGCTGGCGGAACCCGTCGTCGAATTCTCCCGCCTGGAAGAGGCACTGGTGCTCAAGAAGTGAAACCCCTCGTGTATTTCGCCATTCTGCTTTTGATCCTTCCCGTTCAGGCGGGCCTGCTCGACTCCCTGTCGCTTGGCGGAATCAAGCCGGATCTGGCCCTAACCCTGCTCTATATCATAGGGCTGCTGACCGGGCCCGCGGAGGCCGCCCTCGCGGGCATGGCCCTCGGGCTGATCCAGGATATCGGTTCAGCAAGCTTCATCGGGCTCTCCGCCTTGACAAAGGGACTGATCGGTCTTTCCGCGGGACTGCTTGGCAGGAGAGCGCTCGACCTTGCCAGCCCGTCGAACAGCGTCTTTCTGGCAATCTTCAGCCTGCTGGAAGGGGTCTGCATCGCGCTCTTTCTGCAGATGCTCTACGGGTCCGTTCCCTTCTTCAGCCTGACGGTGGGCCGCATCCTTCCCCAGGCGCTCTACACGGGTGTGCTGGGCGCGGTTTTACTGAGGCTGATAGCCGGCAAAAACGTCATGTCGGCGCTGATGAGACGAAACGTTCAAAAGGAGTTGTAGATGTACCAGCAGGACAGCCCCGCCGCGATCCAGGGAAGGCTTCCGCTGCTCGCGGCCTTCATTCTCTTCGTTCTTCTGGTTCTCTTTGTCCGCCTCTGGTACCTCCAGGCGGTCAAAGGGGACTATTACCAGGAGCAGGCGGAAAACAACCGGATCCGGTCGGTGAAGCTCAGACCGCCGCGGGGCATTATCTACGACCGCACCGGCAGGCCGCTCGTTGAGAACGTGCTTACCTTCGATATTTCGCTCGTTCCCGAAGACGCGCCGGACCTTGATGCTGCAATCGAAAAGTTGTCGGCAATCGTCAAGATAAATCCCGACGCCATCCGTTGGGCGCTCGAAGACGCGGCCTTTGTCAGGTCAAAATACGATCCGATAAAAATCCAGGAGGAAGCGCCCTGGGACAAGGTGGCTGTGGTGGAAGCCCATCAGGATAATTTGCCCGGAGCGATCATAGAACCGGAACACCGCAGACATTATCCCTACGCGGGACTCGCCTCTCACCAGCTCGGCTACATCGGCAAGGTAACGCCGGCGCAGCGGAAGCGGGAGCAGGCCGACCTCGGGCTCCTGACAGGCCAGAGCGGGCTGGAAAAGATCTACGACAAGCTTTTGAAGGGGACCGCGGGCAGACGCATGATCCAGGTGAACGCCGCGGGCAGGAAGGTGAAAGACCTCGGTATCGAGGAGCCCAAACCCGGTATGGATATCTATCTCACCATCGACCTCGATGTGCAGAAAGCGGCTGAGGAAGCGCTCGGAGACCGTGCGGGCGCCGTGGTAGCCATGGACCCCAATTCAGGCGAGATACTGGCGCTCGCAAGCCACCCCACCTACGACCCGAACCTGTTTCCCCGGGGGATCTCGCCAAAGGACTGGAAACGGCTTATGAACGAGCCGACGCACCCGCTGTACAACCGGGCGATCCAGAGCGTATATCCGCCGGGCTCCATCTTCAAGATCATCACGTCGCTGGCCGGTCTCGAGTCCGGCGTGATAAACCCCGATGAAAAAGTAACCTGCAGGGGTTCTCTCAAGAGCGGCAGGCGCTCGTTCCGGTGCTGGAAAAAAGGAGGACATGGATCGGTCTCGTTCCACCAGGCCCTCGTCGAGTCCTGCGACGTCTACTTCTACACTATGGGTGCGCGCATTGGTTTCGACCGCATTGCCGAGTATGCGAAACAGCTCGGTTTCGGCAGCCTGACCGGCATCCCGCTGCCCGATGAGAAGCAGGGATTAGTCCCCACAACGGAATGGAAAAAGAAACGGACCGGCGAACCCTGGTACCCGGGAGACACGTACATCAACTCAATCGGCCAGGGCTTTCTCCAGGTCAGCCCGATCCAGGCCTGTCAAATGATCAGCTTAGTGGCGAACGGCGGGCATTTCTACCGCCCCATGCTGCTCAAGCAAACCAGAAACCGGGAGACCGGCGAGGTCAACGTGTTCTCATCGAACCACACGAACCGGACCACCCTTGATCCGGCGGCGCTGCAAAAAGTGCGGGATGCGCTGGCCGGCGTGGTCGCCGAACCGGGCGGCACGGGCCAGAGGGCGGCAACGCCGTTCGCGACCGTTGCGGGCAAGACCGGCACGTCCCAGGTCATCGCGCAGAAGATCGCCGGTCAAAAACTTGTGGGCAAGCAGCGGGACCATGCATGGTTTGTGGCGTACGCTCCCGTTGATAAGCCGAAGATCGCCGTGGCCGTATTAGTGGAGCACGGGGGGCAGGGCGGCGCGGCGGCCGCGCCCGTGGCAAAAAAAGTCATTGAGGAGTTCATGAAGAATGCTGACCCGAAGATGGTTCGCTAATCTGCCCTGGGGCATGGTCGGCCTCATCTGCGCCATCGCGCTCATCGGGCTCGCTGCCGTGTACAGCGCAACCTACACGTCGAGAGGGCCTGGGCCGCTGTATTACAAGCAGCTCGTATGGATATCCCTCGGGCTGATTGTCATGTTCCTCGCGATCATCCCCGACTATCACACGGTGGGCCGCTACGCCTACGTGCTCTACGCGCTCTCGCTCGTGCTCCTGTTCCTCGTCATGGTCATGGGCAAGACCGGCATGGGCGCGCAGCGGTGGCTCGCCGTCGGCCCCTTCGCGTTCCAACCCTCGGAGTTTGCCAAGCTGGCGCTCACGCTGGCCCTTGCGCGGTTCTTTGCCGAGGACCCCAAGCAGGGCGGTTACGAGCTCAAAGACCTGGCCATCCCGGGGCTCATGGTACTGGTCCCGCTCGTGCTCGTGCTCAGGCAGCCCGATCTCGGCACGGCAATTATGCTCCTGTTAACCTCGTCGCTCATCGTTATGCTCGCGGGGATCCGGTTCCGGTCAGTCCTCATTCTGCTCGTCGCCGGAGCGGTTGTCGCGGCGCTGGTCTTCGCCGTTTCTCCGGTGCGGGAGAAGCTCTGGGGCTCGCTCAAGCCGTACCAGCAGAACCGGATCAAGGCGTTCATTGACCCGAGCTCCGACCCGCTCGGGACCGGCTACCACGCGAACCAGTCCAAAATCGCCGTGGGCTCGGGTCAGATCACGGGCAAAGGCTTCCGCAAAGGGACCCAAAGCCAGATGGCGTTCCTGCCCGAACACCACACGGACTTCATCTTTTCCGTGATCTCCGAAGAACACGGTTTTCTCGGATCGGCCTTCGTGATCATCCTGTACTTAGTCCTGCTGCTCACCGGCGTGGACACTGCCAGGAATGCCAAGGACCGGATGGGCGCCCTGATGGCGGGCGGTATCGTCTCGATGATAGCCCTCTACGTGTTCATCAACGTCGGCATGACCGTGGGCCTCGTCCCCGTCGTGGGTGTGCCGCTCCCCCTCGTAAGCTACGGTGGAACCTCCATTATCACCACCTTTCTCGCCCTCGGAATTCTCTTGAATATCAAGGCACGACGGTTTATGTTGTTCTATTAAAAATCAGGGTTCTGGGGTCGGGGGTCGGGAAAGACCGAACCTCCCGGACACTGCCTACTGAACTCTGAACTCTGAACTCTGAACTCTGAACTCTGTACCCTGTACCCTGTACCCTGTACTCTGAACTCTGAACCCTGAACTCTGTACTCTGCCTTTAAGGAGTCCCATGCTCGAAGATTTTCTCCCGTTAGTCACCAAGCCCGCGCGGTACATCAACACCGAGATCAATGCCATACACAAAGACCTCTCGAAGGTGAAGACCAAGATATGTCTCTTCTTCCCCGACACCTACGAGGTCGGCATGTCGCACCTTGGCCTGCGCATCCTGTACCACATTTTAAACAGCAGAGAGGACACGGCCTGCGAACGGGTCTTCTCTCCCTGGACGGACTATGAGGACAGGCTCCGGGCAACAGGGCGGCCGCTCACGAGCTTGGAGTCCAATCTGCCGCTTGCGGAATTTGATATCATCGGCGTCACCCTCCAGTACGAGCTCTCCTATTCCAACATCCTGACGGGACTGGAACTCGCCAGGATCCCGGCGCGCTCTTCGGAGCGGAACGAAAACCACCCGCTCATCATCGCCGGCGGCCCCTGTGCCGTGAACCCGGAGCCTCTTTCGGATTTTATCGATGTCTTTTTCATCGGCGAGGCCGAGGAGGCGATGCACGAGCTTGTGAAGCTCCGGCAGGAACATCGGGGCAAGCGGGAATTCCTCGAAGCTCTCTCGAAACAAGAAGGTTTTTACGTGCCCTCACGGGGAAGATCAACCGTACGCAGGCGGTTTCTCAAAAGCCTCGAAACAGCGCCCTATCCCGGCAAGCCCCTGGTGCCGCTCATGAAACCGATCCATGACCGGGTGACCGTCGAGGTCGCGCGCGGCTGCATCCGCGGCTGCAGGTTCTGCCAGGCCGGGATCATCTACCGGCCCTACCGCGAGCGGAGCCCGGAAACGGTGAAAGGGCTGCTCGCGGAGTCGCTCTCCTGCACCGGGTATGATGAACTTTCGCTCGCCTCGCTGAGCTCCGGCGACTACTCGGACATCCAGCCGCTCATCATCGAGCTGATGGAGAAATACCGGGACAGCCGCGTTTCGGTCTCGCTCCCGTCGCTCCGCGTGGGCACGCTTACGCCGGAGATGATCAGGGCCATTGCCGGCACGCGCAAGACCGGATTTACCCTGGCGCCCGAGGCGGGCACCGAGCGCCTGCGCAGGGTCATCAATAAACCCGTGAGCGACCGGGACCTCATGGACGCCGCGGAGACCATCTTCAGGAGCGGTTGGAACACGCTCAAACTCTACTTCATGATCGGACTTCCGACGGAGACCGATGAAGACCTTGACGGCATTATCAGATTAGTGAACGAGTTGTTCGCCCTTGGCAAGCGCGCCTCCAAGCGCCCGGTGCAGCTTAACATCAGCGTCTCGACCTACGTGCCCAAGCCGCACACACCCTTCCAGTGGCATGGCCAGGCGCCCATCGGGGAGATCCGGAGAAAGCAGGCCTATCTCGACAAGGGGATGAAGAAGCGCGGCGTCACGCTGAAGGCCCACAACCCCGAGACAAGCCTGCTGGAGGGCGCGTTCGCGCGCGGCGATCGGAAACTCGGCAGGGTCATCGAGGAGGCGGTGCGCCTCGGCTGCCGCTTCGACGGATGGACCGAGTGTTTTGATTTTCAGAAATGGACCGAGGCTTTTCAGAAATGCGGACTCGATGCGGCGACGTATGCTTCCCGGTCGTTCGGGCTGGATGATGAACTGCCCTGGGACCATGTTAAGAGCGGCGTGACGAGTGAATTCCTGAAGCGCGAGTATCAACGCGCGAAGGAGGGGAAAATCACGGAGAACTGCCGGGTGGAGTGCGAGCACTGCGGCCTCGGATGCACGGACGGAGGAACGCTTTCGCTCGGGAGACCGGCGGCGTCAGCGGAGACCAGGGCGCGGACAGAACAACCACAACCCGGGGAGCGCGGGAAAAGTCATCCAGGACTACCGGAGATGACCACCCGCATCAGGATGAAATTCACCAAAACCGGCCGCATCCGGTTTCTTTCCCATCTCGATTTCATGACCCTGTTCCACCGCGCGGCGGTCCGCGCGGAGGCGCCCATCGCCTTTTCCCAGGGCTTCAACCCCCATCCAAAGCTCGCTTTCGGCCCGGCGCTCCCGGTGGGCATGGAGAGCGAGACGGAATACCTTGACCTGGAGACTGACCCGTTCGTGGACCTGCTCCAGATCACGAAGAGCCTGAACAGAACCCTGCCCGAGGGGGTGAGGATACTTGAAGTGAAGGTCATTCCGAAGAAAGCGCCGTCGCTCTCCGGCAGCATCAGCAGATACGTGTATGAGGTTCAGGTGGCGGAGCAGTATCGAGATACGGTCGAAGAGAGGGTAAAAGATTTTCTATCCCGCGCGTCGGTGCTCGTTGCCAAAGAGGGGAAACAAAAGGACATTCGACCGGGGATCGAGTCAATTACCGTTGGAGTGCGCGGTAATCCCGGGCTCATCGAAATAACGCTCGTTGACCGGGACCAGCTTAAACCGCGGGTCCAGGACGTGATTGAGCAAATGTTCGGCATCGGGCGCGATCAGGCAACGCTCTTCAGGGTAACGCGGACCGCGGTGTATTGCAGGGAAAATGGCCAGTGGGTAAGCCCGATGGCGTATTGAGGATGGGTCAGATGCGGAGACAAGCAGTGCGTCACAGGAAAAAACGCACAGCCTTTTTGATGGACTCGCAATAAACCTAAAAAGAGCATTTGGACACTGAAGAAGCGGATTAACTGTCAAACACGCTGCTTTTCTACCAAAAGATGGGCAGACCTCGGTATTTCGCATCTCAGGACTTAGTGATAGGGATATTGGGGAAATTGGAGATCGTGAAGTCGCTTCAAGACGCAACCTCCCGCAATGATGACAAGGTTAAAGAAGTGACACTATGGACGCCTTTTAGACCGTTTGGCCCAACTTCTATCAAACAATCATCAAACAAAAGCGACAAGCATATCCGATTGATTTTATAGAGCTTAAACGCCTAACAGACTTAGGATGCGATCCCATGAAAAGCCGTTTATCAAGCAATACCCTCCCCCTTAGGCGCAGAAATAGCCCAATATGGCAGGTAACTGCGAACTCTCGTTCCTACCTCCGTATCCTGAATGATGATGACTCCAGCATCTACGGCTTCATTGAGCAGGCGCGATGCGGTAGCCGCATTTTTCTCTGCGATCCCGAATCTTTCCCTAACCGACGTGTTGGTCATCTGCTTGCGTGTCACATAGCGTAGGCACGCATGCAGATAGCAGGCCCGTACGCGATCTTCCTTATTCATCGCGGAAAGATCTTTATGGGCAAAGAGTACACTCCGGGTGAATCCTTCCGGGACCTCGAAAAGCGGGGGATTAGAAAACTGCCGTTTATACAATGGCTTCTCTAATATGAGCGCGCATATTCAGTTCATATCGCTCATTTGCCGGTTGTTTTTGCCATCGCTGAACCTTCAACATAATAGGCACCGCGTCGCGTTCCGAGAATATTCAAAAAACCTTCCTCTACAAGTCTCTTAAGTTCGCGAGTTGCCGCATAGCGCGTAACGTTGAACATCCTTCGATACTCAGTATTATCGACCTGCTCATGCGCTTTGAAGTATACCTTCAATTTGCTGAGAAGCAAAAATTCTCTTGACTCTAAGCATTTCTGCGTTATAATACTATCAGCTCATCTACCAAGTGTAGAAGGAGTAACGAGGCCGTTTCCGCAAGGAGGCGGCTTCAGCCATTTCAGGGCCTTTTATTCTTCCAGTATTCCTCAAATTCCCTCTGAAGCTTTTGTTTTCGATGCTCCTTGTCCACCATATACGCCGTCCAGGGCAATACGTGTTCTTTTCGCTCGGCTAAAACCACGAGATATTCCTCCGACTCCAGCCATAGGCATATTCTGGTTTCACCGTTGCGTACGTTCTTCCAAACCTTCAACACTTTCTCGCCCGAGTGTTCAATAATAGGTCTCGGCCATCTGATCCGCTCACACCGCTGCATGTCAGGTAGGCGATCTCCTTCACTCTCCCCCTCGGAAATCAAATGCCAAAAGGTAGCTTCTTTCCCCTGTGACAGCGGATATCGTTTCAACCCTACCCGCTTACCATCATAAGTCGGTCGGCTATCGATAAAATCGGTCTTGAAATATGCATATAAAGCATCCAGGTACTTTTGCCAGTCGCCTCCATATTTTTCAAACGGGACGAGTACCGGCAGCCAGGTATGACTCGTCATTATTGCCCCTCCGATGCATGCCAGCGAAAGAGATTTACTTTATCTTCCCTGAGGAGGGTCGTGATCGTCAAGGCATAGCCGGAGCGCTCTTTCATTCTTGCAATCAGCGCTTCTTTTCCGGCATTACCCGAGCGCTCTCTATTTACATAGGCTGTCGCACCGATCAGAAGATCAGCTATCTGCAACAGCTCAACCTCATGAGACCGCACCATTTGGACCCGCTCAACGATCGCCCGTGAGAAATCATATAGCGAGTTGCACAGGACTTCATGTAACTTAGCTATTTTAGAAGCACTTCTCGTATCTTTGATATCCAGATAAATCCTGTATCTCGCACTGGGGCTCAGGATCACCTTGAGCATATCGAAATACATTTTATAGTACCAGTCATCATGTGTCTGGCCATGCTCCGCATGTCGCAATTTTGATTTATCCGGTACGATCAAGGCCCTGAAATGAAGGTCGTCATCATCGAAAAAATAATCCATCACATCCAGATAGAATTGTTTCTTCGCCGGGGAAACCTTCGTCCACTTGATCTCGAAGTCTGCCTTCAGGCCATGACGGTTTTTTATTTCCCGAATGCGGACTGAAATTTCACGAGACTTTTCCTGCGGACACCACACGGCCCCCAAGACCATTATTTTTTCAAGGTCATTTTCCAGATGGCCGCTTTCGTCGCAGTAGATGTTATAGAGTTGGCTCATATTCTGTCCTTTTCTTCAGCACGGCGTTTCCCTGTTACTCCTACCCCTCCGTCGCGATGCTCGCTGAGAACGAACGTCTCCGAGGCTTGCCAAAGTCAGCGATCACGGCTTTCATGTTTTCTATGCGCAAATAACTATAGCCAAAGTGATAAAAGCCGTTTCCATAGCGCCCCTTTTATTGGAAACGCATTCTCAACAGAGCCCTTATCCGCAAATTTAATTGTCATTTCAGGATTGATGATGGATTGCATAAGCACAACTCGCAGTATTTCTTCTATCCTGGCATATAATTCGATAAGCCGTTGCTTTTCGGCGTCACCTGTTGCTGGTATAAAAACATCTATGCCGCCTGAATGAATAAATTGAGATCGCAGCTCATAAACTTCATTTATCTCCTTGGACGACAGCTTAGGAAGCTTGCATAATTTTGCCAATTCAGGGACTCTTTTGGTAAATTGCTTTGTGATTTTTTTATCTCGTTCAGTATTGATTAGCGATTCCAACGCTGTTACAACCATTGCCCAACGCGCATTGAGCTCGTATGTGCGCGCTACGTACTCATGAAGCCAAAACGCACGTTGAATCCTCACAGGCAGTTTCAGAGATAACCACGAGCACCACAATCTTTTCAACTGTATCAAATCGTTCTGATCGAGCCAAGATTGTTTCGTTGGTTCTGCGACATACGCATGCGCGCCGGGACCATTGATTGGACCCGGCACAATCGATTTAACATCATTGTTTTCATCCCGGAATATTCGCGCAGCATACTTGAATGAAGCTGGATTAGGCCGGACAAGACGAGATAGCGCTACACATTCTTGAAGTTTATTATCAATATCCCACTTAAGATCATGCCTGTGCTCATCGGCGACTGTATCAGGAAGTTCTCTGACAAAACAATAAATCTGATCCCACCCACGCTCTGCCTGTTTTGGATAACTGGCAGGATCGCAAGCATCCATGATCTTATTGCACAAATCATGTGACAATCTTCCGATTGTTATACCTTCGCATAAGGTCTCTATTTTATCGGGAAATGGCTTCAATGATGCATTCGATGTATTGCCTTGCAAAAATAGACTGTTAGTGGCGATTACAATATCGAATACCTTACTGATAGGTTCATATCTTTCCATTTTATCGCTCGACGTTGAACTCATTTTCGATCTTCCAAAATCTTTATCGCTTCTTTCGTAAGACCATAGAGCTTATACACCAGATCACCAAGTTCACAGCTTCAATATGCAAGGGCAAAAAAAACGACCCGCTATGAGTCCCGTTTGTACAAAGTACAACAATATAGACCTGGCCCTAAGAAGTTCTCCAAGCTTCGTGCTTTGCTCTGATTGCATGTTCTTTATATTTTTCAAAGAGCGCATCCTTCGTGATTTCATTTCTAATATATTGATAGTAGGCATCTGGGACGGAATCACGTGAAAACTGACGAAAGAAGCTTCTTAGAAGCAATGTTTGATGAGCAACAGGGTCCTTCTCTATAGAAAGTTTTATCTTGAAAGGCTGTTTCTTATCACGTTGGTAGGCAGAAAAGCCTTCGCCAAGTCCGCCGGGGCCAGCGAAAATATCAATTATAGGAATGCGCTTATTCATTTGGGTAACATTGAGGGTCAGGATTATAAATTGCCGTTTTAATATGCTGAATACTTCTTAGCTGATCCTTTTGCCTTGTGAACCGGATACTTCGCTTCGTTCACCGCGATCTTCTTTTCCACTTCCGTCAGCAAATCAATTTTGTATTCCTCGCTGAGATAAGTGAGAAAGATAAAGATATCAGCTAGTTCTTCTTTTACGTTCTTGAGTTCTTCTGCGGAGAGATTGCGGGACTGCTCGGTGGTCTTCCAGAGGAAGTTTTCAAGAAGCTCCCCCGCTTCAATGGAGAGGGCTTCAGCGAGATTCTTGGGATCGTGGAATTGCGCCCAGTCACGCTCGTTCCGGAATGCAATGATCTTCTTTTGGATGGTTTCTAAATCAGTCATGACACTCCCCGTTATTGCACTTTTCTTCTAATTCACCTTCGTTTAAGCCCATTGAAATTCAGGAGTTTTATGCAACAGCTCTAATTTAACTCTGATAGCCTCTTCTCGTTTATTTGTGAATTAGAACCCATTTAGGAACCCGCTAATGCTCATCGCCACCGTCAATGCTCTTGAGCTTTTGAACACCGTTGACAAGCCTTTTATCATGCGCTTTTACGCGACGCTCAAGTTTCTTAATGTCTTCTTCCGGCGACAGGCTTTCGGGCTCTATGCCGCTCTTGGCCAATAGGTTACGCACATCGGTGTTATTCTTAACGTGCTCGACTGTAATACCGCTTTCGCCGTGAAGGTCTTTTTTGGTTACATTGAAATTAGTGATTTCGGTGGCCAGGTCCTTTGCCTTGATGGTGATGGTCGGCAGGAAATCGGCAAGTGGCCTGTTGTCGGGAATCCCCATCTTCTTTTTCATCTGCATCGTCGTATGACCGCCGAACAGCGCTTGATCTCCTTTGCTCCGTATACGCCCAAATCCCTGACCATCGACGCCGCGATCATAAATGATTTTGGACAGCTCGGTCTCGGTTGCAACCAGTTTTTCCCTCGCCTGCAGACGTTCGGTAAGCGCAATTCGCGCCTCCAGAAGTTCCTGCTTGCGCGTCTGAAGCGCGAAGTAGCTTTGAGCAAAAGCTATGCGCTCTTTACGGGGATCTCCGTTTTGCGCTATTAAATAAGAGGCATATCTGGTGAGCATTATATCATCGATTTCTCTTTGGGCCCCGGACCCAAGCTCGACCATTTTGTTGATGTCAACAAAATGGTCGGAAGCATTCTGACCCGCATTTTTACAGGAGATTTTTGCCTTGTCAATAACCTGTGCGAAGTTGCGCCATTCGCTGTACTCCAACAAAACCTGAAGATCCCTTGCAAGCCAGTATTCAACGCCATCCTGTTCATAGGCTGATTCTTCGAACGTTTTGCTCAGCGATATAATAATCTCTTTTTTCATGAAAGCCCTCTTTATCAAACCATTAGGTATAGTACATACGATTAATCTCTAACGGGGTAACTAATTCAAAACATTACTACAAGTGGCTGAATAAGTCCAGCCCCGAATCATCGCACTCAGTATCGCGTTACATGGGCATCGTAATTCATATTATCTTTGTCGCTTGAGATATTTTATCCGCGCGAGAGCTGTTACGGGGTAAAAAAAGAGATAGGTCGAAAAAGGGAACATTTGGCCCGCTTAAGCTGATTAATCCATCGAAATAATATGATAGATTTCCGCAAAAAGCAACAATAAATCACACCGCTTTTTTAATTCTTGTATTCAATCCCGTTGTATTATAAAATAGATTTTAGAGACGCTCATAACCATCATGAAGGAGACGCCATGTCATCTGAAATCATCGTAAACGC
>JANONA010000011.1:0-5637 GCA_031420575.1 Nitrospirota bacterium
AATTTCGACAGCGGCATCCCGTCGCTCACCGCGTCGCTCCGGGGCATCGTGACCGTGAACGTCGAAGTGCGCTCGCTTGCATCAAGCGTCCATTCAGGCGCCTGGGGCGGTCCGCTGCCCGATCCGGCGCTGGCCCTTTCAAAGATGCTCGCAAGCCTTGTGGACGAGCAGGGGAACCCCGCCATTCCCGGGCTGCTGAACAAGGTCCGCGCTCAAACTCCCCGTGAGCGGTCCGACCTGAACAACCTTCCCTTTACGGAATCCACGTACCGCAAACAGTCGAAGCTCCTGGAGGGTGTGCGGATCATCGGCGGTGAAGGCTCGGTCTACGAAAAAACGTGGCATCGGCCGTCCATCTCCGTCAATGCGATCGAAGCAAGCAGCCGCAAACAGGCCGCAAACATCATCAACGACGCGGCCTGGGCGCGTGTCGGCATCCGTACGGTCCCCGACATGGACCCGGAGGAAACGCTGAAACTGCTCAAGGACCATCTCCTGAAACAGGCCCCCTGGGGAGTACGGGTGACCATGGAGTCCGAGACGCCGTCACAATGGTGGCATACCGATACGAGTGGTCCCGCATTTGAAGCGGCGCTGAAGGCCCTCGAGAAGGGATACGGCAAAAAATCGGTCGTGCTCGGCGCCGGCGGATCCATCCCCTTTGTCCGGACCATCACCGATGCGCTCGGCAACGCGCCTGCCCTGCTCTTCGGCGTCGGCGACCCCTATACCGCGGCCCATTCGGAAAACGAAAGCGTGCTGATCTCTGACTGGGAAAAGGGCTGCCGGAGTCTCATCATTCTTTTCTCGGAGCTTGCCGAACTGAACGCCATCCGATCTCCTGAAAATGCGGCCTTTACAATGCCATCGACTTTTCATAAATTTTGACCGTCGTCCTGTCCTGGATTCCCCGGACATACGCAGTCAGTGCGTCCCTTCGTTTTTCCGCAAGGAGCGTCTGTTTGAACATGTCCTTGTCCTTCTCGTACTGAGCGGGTTTTGCCTTGGGATTCTTTTGCTGGTAGGCAGCGGCTAATTCAACGTCAGTCACCACAACACCGTCTTTCACGAGCTGCTCCAGCTTCTGCCTGAGCAGAAACTCCCGCTGGCCGGCCTCAAATGCCGCCGGCTTCATATTGATCTGATCGAGAAGGCGGTCATAGGTTTTCTTATCGAACTTGCCGTCCCTGTCAAAGGAAGGTATCTTCATGATCACGGCCTGGAGCTCCTTATCGCTGATTCGCAGGCCGACACGCTCAGCCTCCTGAACAAACAGTTTTCCCACGATCAGTTCCTGCAAAGCCTGTGACTTCAGGCCTTTGGCAAAGGAGTCATTGAGCTGGTCCTTGAGCAGCTCCTTATAATTATTGTACAAATTCCGGTAGACCCTGTTCCATTCGTCTATCGTAATCACCTCCCCGCCGACCTTGGCCGCCGACCTGCCGGCGATATCCGACGGATAGATCCCGAAGAAAAGAAACGTGACGGTGATCAGCACCACGATGGCCCACATGATCCATTTCATGTGCTTGTGAATGTGTATTAGCATTGTATATCCCCCCTCGGTTGATTTCGGAGTGCGGAGTGCGGAGTGCGGAATAAAGAAACCATCGTGACGTCTTTAAAATCCTGCATCCTGTATCCTGCATCCTGTATATTTTGCGCTTTATTCACTCAATTTCTTTTTCAGCAACTGGTTCACCCTATCCGGGTTCGCCTTGCCCTTGCTCGCCTTCATCACCTGGCCTATGAAGAACACGAAGAGCTTCTCCTTGCCTGCCTTGTAGTCGGCGTACTGGCCGGGGTTCGCCTTGATCACCTCATCAATGATCGTCTCGATGGCGCCCGTATCGGAAACCTGCACTAACCCCTGTTCCTGAACAACGGTCTCCGCGTCCTTGCCGGTCTTGTACATCTCCTCGAACACGGTCTTGGCAATTTTGATACTGATCACGCCGCCTTCGATCATTTTAATCATCCCCGCAAGCCGATCCGGTTTAATAGGGCTATCCTCGACCTCTTTATTGTCGGCGTTCAGCAGTCGCATAAGCTCGCCCATCATCCAATTCGAGACCGCCTTGGGCCGGCCCGAGAGCTTCGCCGCTTCTTCATAGTACGAGGCCAGTGCCCGGCTCTGGGTCAGCATATCGGCGTCGTATTCCGGCAAGCCGTAGTCCTTCGCGAACCGCTCGCGCTTGGCATCCGGGAGCTCGGGAATGGTTTTCCGGATATCTTCGATCATCTCCTTTGACACAACCACGGGCACGAGATCAGGCTCCGGAAAATACCGGTAGTCATGCGCCTCTTCCTTGCTCCGCATCGAGAAGGTCACGCCTTTGGAGGAATCAAAGAGTCGGGTCTCCTGCGCCACGCGACCGCCCTCATCGAGAATCTGCGCCTGCCGCTTGATCTCATACTCGATCGCTTTTTGAACGAACTTGAAGGAGTTCACGTTCTTTATCTCAGCGCGGGTGCCGAATTCCTTTGCGCCGACGGGACGGATCGAGACATTGGCATCGCACCGGAAATTGCCCTTTTCCATGTCCGCGTCCGACACCTCGATGTAGCGCAGGATGGCGCGGAGCTTCTGGAGATATTCCGACGCCTCTTCCGGCGTCCGGATGTCCGGCTCTGACACGATCTCCATCAGCGGCGTTCCGGCGCGGTTTAGGTCCACAAGGCTCGCGCCTGCCTCGGATGTATGCAGATTCTTGCCGGCATCCTCTTCGAGGTGGATACGCGTGATCCCGATGCGTTTCACCTTTCCCTCAACCATGATCTCGACGTATCCATGTTCACTGATCGGCAGCTCATACTGAGATATCTGGTAACCCTTGGGGAGATCCGGATAAAAATAGTTCTTGCGAGCGAAACGATTGTAGGGGTTGATCGTGCAGTGCGTGGCAAGACCGGTCTTGACCGCGTACTCCACGGCCTTCCTGTTCAGTACCGGCAGCACACCGGGCATGCCGATACAGACCGGGCAGGTCCTCGTGTTCGCGTCCTCGCCGAACTTCGTCTCGCATCCGCAGAAGATCTTGGTATTCGTCTGGAGCTGGGCATGGACTTCAAGTCCTATGACTGCTTCATATTTCATGATGATTACCTCTCGCTTGACGTAAGAAGGTTACGGTGACGAGACCCGTTTCGTCGTTCTTACCTTCCCACCTTCAAATCTTCGGCCTCCCGCGATGCCACTCCGTGGCCTGTTCATAGGCAAAAGAGGCGTGGAGGATGGACTCCTCATCAAAATGCCTGCCCAACAACTGGAGCCCGATGGGCAGCTTGTCCCTCGTGAACCCGCAGGGGATCGAGATCCCCGGGATGCCCGCCAGGTTCACGCTGATCGTAAAGATGTCCGAAAGATACATCTGGAGCGGGTCAGCGGACTTCTCGCCGATCTTGAACGCCGCTGTCGGCGCCGTGGGCGTGGCAATAATGTCCACGGACTTGAAGGCCTCGTCGAAATCGCGTTTGATGAGCGTCCGCGCCTGCTGCCCCTTCTTATAGTAGGCCTCGTAATAGCCCGCCGAGAGCGCGTAGGTGCCGAGCATAATTCTCCGTTTGACCTCGGGACCGAAGCCCTGGCTGCGCGACTTCATGTACATGTCCAGCAGGTCCTTTGCCCCTTCCGCGCGGAAGCCGTACTTCACGCCGTCATAGCGCGCGAGGTTCGAGCTTGCCTCGGATGTTGCGAGGATATAGTAGGTCGCCACGGCATACCCGGTATGAGGAAGCGTTACCTCCTTCACCGTTGCGCCGAGCCCTTCTAATGTCTTGACCGCATCCCGCACCGCTTTGTCCACTTCAGGGTCCATGCCCTCGATGAAATACTCTTTGGGGATGCCGATCTTCATGCCCTTGACGTCTTTTTTGAGAGACAGGGTAAAATCCGGGACCGCGATGTTCGCCGAGGTCGAATCTCTGTGGTCGCGCCCCGCAATTACATTCATAAGGATCGCCGCGTCGGTCACGTCTTTGGTGATGGGACCGATCTGGTCGAGCGACGACGCGAATGCCACAAGACCGTAACGGGAAACTCTGCCATAGGTCGGTTTGAGCCCCACGACGCCGCAACAGGCCGCCGGCTGGCGGATGGAGCCGCCGGTATCCGAACCGAGCGACGCTATGCACTCGCCCGCCGCCACCGCCGCCGCCGAGCCGCCGCTTGAGCCGCCGGGTATGCGCTCGAGGTCCCAGGGGTTCCTCGTGATGTGAAAACCCGAGTTCTCCGTTGATGACCCCATGGCAAACTCGTCCAGATTCGGTTTGCCGCAGATCACGGAACCAGCCTGCTTGAGCTTGCGAACCACGGTAGCATCATAAGGCGGGATAAAGTTCCCGAGAATTTTCGACGCACAGGTGGTCCTGATGCCCTCGGTACACATGTTGTCCTTCACGGCAATGGGAATGCCGAGGAGCGGCGAACCCGCGTCTTTTGCCTTGATCCGCTTGTCCGCCTCCGCGGCCTGCGTCCGGGCGATGTCGCCGGTGACCGTGATGTAGGCCTTGACCTTATCATCCACGGCCGTTATCCTGTCGAGAACCGATTCAGTCACGGCCTGGGCCGTGGTCTCGCCCTTCTTCAGCATGTCCCGCAGTTCGTGGATCGTGAGATTATAGAACTCCATGCCTACTCCTTATCTTTAATGGCGTGTTCTACGGAAACGATGGCGTTCCGATTATCCACTAATACGATATTGGGTTTGAAGGTCGTAAGTTCCTGTTCGGTATAATACTCGTAACAGAAAACGATGATTTTGTCCCCCTTCGCGCCCTTCCGTGCCGTCGGACCGTTCAGACATATATCGCCTGATCCGCGTTTGCCCGGGATGAGATAGGTCTCAAACCGCTCTCCGTTGTTGAGGTTCGAGACCCTCACCTGCTCGTAGGGAAGCATGTCAGCGGCCTCCAGGAGAATCGGGTCAACTGTCAGGCTCCCTTCGTACTCAAGGTTCGCGTCCGTCACGGTAGCGCGATGTATCTTTGAACGAAGCATTAATCTGAACATGGTTCTCCTTTGAATGACAGGGTTCAGGGTTCAGGGTTCAGGGTTCAGGTAAAGCATTTCATTCCGCACTCCGCACCCCCTGCACTCGCGGGTCCACTCGTAAACGCCGGGGGCAGGCTCTACACTCCGCACTTTATTCAATGATCTTCGGAACCTTATAATGCCCCGCCGCCTTTTCCGGCGCATTTGCCAGCGCCCGCTCCTGGGTCAGGCTCAGGGCCGCGACATCATCACGCATGATGTTGCTGATATCCAGCACGTGGGACGTCGGCGCCACACCCCTGGTATCAAGCTCGTTCAGCTTTTCCACATACGTGAGGATATTCGAAAGCTGGTCTGTGAGCTGTTCCTTCTCCTGCTCCGACAACTCCAACCGGGCAAGCCTGGCAACGTGTTCAACTTCCTGTTTCGTAATTTGCATGATCTACTCCGTATTCGTCTGACTTCTGACTTCTGTCTTCTGTCTTCTGTATTCTGACTTCTGTATTCTGTAGTCATATCACTTCCAGATTCGCGTGCTTCACCGCCAGCGTCTTCACTCCATGTCCGGGAAAGCTCACACTGACTTTCAGGTCGTCGCCCAATCCCTCGGAACGCTGCACCGTGCCGAGCCCGAACTTGGCATG
>JANONA010000012.1:0-8889 GCA_031420575.1 Nitrospirota bacterium
CGACATGCGGCACTTGAGGTTCCAGAACTTCTCGAACCCGATATCAGCCGCAAAACCGGACTCGGTCACGACATAGTCGCCGAGCTTCAGGCCCACGCGGTCCGCGATGATCGAAGACTGGCCGATGGCGATGTTGGCAAAGGGTCCGGCGTGTACTAACACGGGCTGACCTTCGATCGTCTGGAGCAAATTCGGGTTCAGGGCTTCGACCATCCAGGCGGTCATGGCGCCCGCGACATCGAGGTCTTCCGTGGTAACCGGTGTGCCGTCCTTGCTGTAGGCTACAACGATCCGACCCATGCGCTCGCGCATGTCCTTGAGGTCCCTGGCAACGGCAAGGATCGCCATAACTTCCGACGACACAGCAATGGCAAAGCTGGACTTCATCATCAGGCCGTTCGACTTGCCGCCCATGCCGATGACGATCTCGCGGAGCGACTGGGCGCAGAAATCCATGATCCACTTCATCTCGACGTTGTGGGGATCAATATTCAGGCGCTTGAGCTTTCGTTTCGCAAGCTGCTCGTCATTGTAGTTGAACTCATGCTGCATGCGCGACGTGAGCGCCACCATCGCGAGATTGTGGGCGTTCATGATGGCGTTGATGTCGCCCGTGAGGCCGAGAGAGAAGGGCGTGAGCGGAATGACCTGCGACAGGCCGCCGCCGGCTGCCGAACCCTTGATGTTCATAGTCGGGCCGCCCGAAGGCTGGCGGATCGCGGCGATCACATTCTTGCCGCGCTTGCCCAGGCCCTGGGTGAGGCCAATGGTCGATGTTGATTTGCCTTCGCCAAGGGGAGTCGGTGTGATGGCTGTCACGTCGATGTACTTTCCGTCGGGCTTGCCTTCCATGCGTTTGAGAACTTTTTTAAAGTCCACCTTGGCGATGTAATGGCCGTAGGGCAGCAGCTCTTCCTTCGTGAGCCCCATCTTCTCCGCGATCTCGGCGATGGGCCTCATCCGTTTTTCCGAATCTTCCGCGATTTCCCAGTCCGCGTGCTTCGTAGGATCCAGTGGCATGATTAATCTCCTTTTATAGTGAGCGGTTTAAACCGTTTCCAGCGGTTATTGACTCTTCATGGCTCAGGCGTAAAGAACCCGCAGAATCCGAATCTCCCGCAACCCGCGCTATCCGGTTTTCCTGATGTTCACCGCGCAGACCTTGTATTCGGGCGTTTTACTTTCAGGGTCCAGCGCGTCATTGGTGACGAAGTTGATCGGCGTGTCTCCGAAATGGAACGGCGTGAACAGCACCCCCGGCATGACCGCATCCGTGACCTTTGCCGCCGCGGTCGCCGCGCCCCGGCGGGACCTGATCTCCACCGCATCGCCTTCTGAAATTCCGTGCCGGGCGGCGTCTTCCGGATGCATCTCCACATACTGCTTGTTCCTTAATTTCATCAGATAGGGAATATGCCTCGTAATCGTGGAGGTATTGTAATGATGCGCGTCCCTGCCCGTGGTCAAAATCATGGGATACTCGTCATCCGTCTGTTCCGCCGGCGGCCTGAAGTCCACCGGAACGAGCAGGGCCTTTCCTCCGGCACGGGGGAATGCCTCCGCGTACTTCACGCTCGTGCCGGGGTGAGACTCGTCAGGACACGGCATATGAATGCTTCCACCGTTCTCAAGCCTGCCGTAGGTAATGCCCGCCAGATCAGGGACGGCCTTTCGTATCTCCTCCCAGATGTCAGCGGACGACTTATAGGGGAACAGATGACCGTATCCCATTTTGGACGCAACCATCTGTATGATCTTCCAGTCAGGCAGGGTGTCGCCGATAGGGTCTATGGCGGGTTGCATCATCTGGACCGCCCTGTCTAAGCGTATGAAGGTGCCGCTCTTTTCCGCAAAGGTGCAGGCGGGCAGGACCACATCCGCGTACTTGGCCGTCTCCGTAAGGAATACATCCTGCACTACCAGAAATTCAACCTCATCCAGCGCCCGCCGTATCCGGTTGAGATTCGCCTGGGACATGGCGGGGTTTTCCGCGGCCACATACAGCGCCCGCGTGCCTCCCGTAAGCACGTTCGGCAGAAAGACCGTGGACGTCAGCCCCGGATCCTCGGGAAGCGCGTCAACGCCCCACAGCTTCTTGAACCGCTCGCGCGCGGCCGGATCAGACACTGATTTGTAGCCGGGGAATATATCGGGCAGCGCGCCGATGAACGAGGCGCCCTGAACGTTGTTTTGTCCCCGCACCGGGCTGAAACCGGAGTTTTCCCTGCCCACGTTGCCCGTAAGCAATACGAGGTTGATGAGCGCGGAAACGTTATCAACGCCGCATACATGCTGCGTCATGCCCATGCCCCACAGCACAACGGCGCTCCTGCTGCCCCCGTATATCCTCGCCGCCTTGATGATCAGTTTTGCCGGAACGCCACTGATCTTTTCCGCCTCTTCAGGGGTATACCCCTGAACGCGCTTTTTCAGGTCTTCATACCCCTCCACCCGGTCCCGCAGAAAGGTTTCGTCGGTCAGTCCCTCTTTGATGATCACGTGAGCCATTGCGTTCAGCACGGGTATTTCCGTGCCCGGCCGTATCCGCAGAAACACATCGGCCATCTTCGCCACGGAGGTGACCCGCGGATCCATCACGATGAACGCGCTCCCCTTCTCCTTCGCCGCCTTTATCTTTTTGACGTAGAGCCGCGGATGACATACCTCGGGATTGTAACCGGCCATCAACAGCACCTTGGTGTCGGTTATCTCGTCCATGGTGTTGCTCATGGTGGCGCTGCCGATGGACTTCATCAGGGCTTTCAGCGACGGTATGTGGCATATCCGCGCGCAACTGTCGATATTATTCGTTCCGACCACCGCCCGCGCGAACTTCTGGAAAGAGTATATTTCCTCATTGGTGAAACACCCGGACCCCATGAAGCCGATGCTGTGAGGCCCGTATTTCTCCCTGACTTCCAGCAGTCTCGCCGCAACCACCCCGACAGCCTCTTCCCACGAGGCCTCCCTGAATCCCCCGTTGCTTTTGATGAGGGGCTTCAAAATCCTGTTCGGACTGTGGACGAAATCAGCAACCTTCACGCCCTTGGGACAAAGAAATTTATCTCCCTTCTGAAAAGGCGTCACTTTCGCGATCCGCCCGTTCTCGGCGGTCAATACCATCTGGCAGCCGGCGCCGCAGTAGGGACAAACGGATAGGGTTTCTGTCTTCATAAAGCCTTCCTCCGATTTCGCGCAAAGGCCCTGTTTCAGGGCAAGTTAATATCCGACTCCCACGTGCGGCTTTGCAGATCTTTCCGATTCACGGCGCGCGGCCATATCCATGAGCGTCCGCTCCATCCTGAATCTGCCCGGGCTGTATTCGGCGAGCTTCAGTATCGCGCGCCTGCTGTCAACCCATTCAATGCCCTTCTGCAGCATCTTTTCCGGATCAGCCTCGAAGAAGAATGAGGCGCCCACCTTTTCCAACCACGTCTTTTCCATGATCTCCACGACCTTTTTGCTCGCCTTCACCGGAGACTCGCCGCCGAATATCACCGTGGAGCCCGACGCCGCGAAGTACGTGCCGATGGCAAGGGCCTTCTCGCTCCACCACTCCGGGGCAAAAGCGATGCTCGGCATTCCCGACATCTCCGGGCTTAATCCGCCCGTTGTGGCCATCAGGGTCCTGATCATCAGCACCCGGGCCGTATCAACACAGGCCCCTATATGCATCACCGGCGGCATGCCCATGGCCTCGCAGACCTCTCTCATGCCCGGGCCCGAATGCTCGAAGGCCGCCTCGGGCGTGGCGTATCCCATCTGGACCGCCGCATGGCCCGCGCAGCCCGCCACCACCACGAAGAAATCGTTCTTCACCAGCTCCTGAATAAGGAAGCGCTGGATGCTGGCGCCCACGGTGCCCGGATGGTGACACGCGGCAACCCCCGCTGTCCCCCGGACCCTTCCGGCCATGATCGCGTCATTCAAGGGCTTGAAGGACTTTTTAAACAAGCCTCCCTGCATATAGCTGAAATACTCCCTCGAAAATCCGACCACCGCGCCTTCGGGCTTGAGCTTCTCAAGCGGCGCGCCGACGCCCGTCCTTTTCGCGAAATTATCCACGGCCAGCTTCAGGATTTTGATGGCCGTATCTTTCGCATCGTGTTCATTAAATTCGATATGAACGGCGCCGGTCATGTGGCCCTTGGGGCTCGTGGTTATGATCTTGGTATGAAATTTCTTCGCCGTCTCGACGATCGCGGGCTGTATGCACTGCACATCAACCACCATCGCGTCAACAATGCCTGTCATGATGGCAAGCTCCTGCTCAAGGAACGAGCCGGCGGACGCAATGCCCCTGCGGGTCATGATTTCATTGGCCGTGCAGCACATCCCCGCGAGATTTATCCCGTGCGCGCCCTTTTCTTTCGCATAAGCGACAAGCTCCGGGTCGGAATAAACGTCAACGATTACCTGCGCGAGCGCGGGCTCATGTCCGTGGATGATCACGTTGACCTCGTCCTTTTTGAGAACGGACAGGTTGCCCTTGCTCTTGACGGGCCTGGGAGTTCCGAACAGTATGTCGGAAACATCCGAGGCGACGAGACATCCGCCCCAGCCGTCAACCAGCCCGACTCTCAACGCGTGGTCCATCAGGCTGTCCACGTCCTGGTCAACGCCCATCGTTGTCCGGTGAAGGGCCTCCACAATCTCCCGGTCCGCGCCTCTGGGCCTGAGGTTGTGCTTTACCCATCTGTCATACGTGCCTTTCGGCGCCCTTTTGAGATAAATGAGCTCGCCCTCCTGCTGGCCGAACTGTTCAAGATGCTTCAAGGCCACCTTTTCCGCGATCTCCCGTATCTGCTCATCCGAAACCGCGCTTAATTCCCAGGGTGTCAGATCAAAATCGCCCTCGGTGACCCGGTGGTCCCCTCTAAGCGCCTTGACTACCGGGTGGTCAATCTCCATCGCCATGGCCACCGAGAGAAGTTTTCCGCTGTCCCGTATCTCAAAATCCTTCGTCGTGCCCCTTGCCACCGAAAGCAGGGTAGTGACAAGGTCGCGCGCATGGTCCGAATGCGCCGCCGCGCCGCCCGCCACCATCCGCAGGAAGTTTCTCGCAACCACCACGTCGATCTTGGCGCCGCACACGCCCTGAATCTCCTCCGCGTTTTTGCCCACAAGCCTGCACGGCCCCAGATGGCACATTCTGCAGCAGGCGCCCTCCTGCCCGATAGGGCACGATTTCATCTTCTGCATTCTGTCAAATATCGTATCGTATCCGCAGTTCAACGCCCATGCGGCAATAGACTCCGCCACGGGCTCGGCCATTCTGATATTCTTTTCCATTCTTTTCTCTCTTCCCCCTGGATTGAATTATATGGATCTGCTTATTTACCCCGTTGTGGTCATAACAGGCTGTCGGGTGACAAAGCCTCGCTGCGCCGCGTTGCTAAATACGAAAAAACCGCCCGATGATTATTGAGGCGGCTTTTTCGTTTTTACGCGTTACCCAAAAAAAGGCCTTTGTGCGCGACGGATCAGAACATCGGATCCATGGTAAGCGCTGGATGGCCTTTGGCCGTCAGGAACTCCATCATTTTGTCTGAATCTTCCGCCACGGTCTCGTCTGCGATCTTGTCCAGCAGGTCCGGCACGCCCTCTTCCTCGCCGCGCTTCTTGAATTCCTCGGCGAATGACTCTTTGAGGTTCTTGGTCATCCAGACAACGCGCCTGAACCCGCCCTCCGCGGACAAAAACTTCTTGCTCGTGAGGAAGAACCGGCCAATTCCCATGAAACCGGGCGTCTGCGCTCCGCCGCCCACGGTGCCGGCAAGGGTCGAAAACTTCATCCCGATAGGCGTCATGCCCGTGTAACCGCGATTCACGATCATCACGCCGTTCGCCTCGGGCACAATGGCCACGATGCACTCAAAGCACCCGCAGGAGGTCATGGGCGCGTCCATGATGCTGTACGCATTGAAGTACTCGAGCGCCTGGTGCGAGTTCTTGTACACATATTCATCCACGCCTTTCCAGCGGCCTTTGACCGGGTCGAGGGTCTCGCCCTTGATCACGGGCTGGTTCGCGCCGTTCGGGTCAATCTCGAAGGCCGCCTTGGCATCCAGCCAGTTGTAGGCGCCGCAGAGGCCGAGGCGCTCAGGAGAGACCACGCACACATGGTTCGGCGCAAAGCTCTGGCACAGGATGCAGGAATAGAACGTATCAACTGATTCGTCTACCATCGTGGCGAGGCGGATGTCACGCTCGAGATAGGACTTCCGCGCTTCCTCGACCTTGGCCTTCACGTCGGCGTCGTCCACATACAACGTCACCTGGACCTTGTCCACGATATTATTGAATTTGTGCTTGAGTTGCGTTGTGAGAATGTCGCCGAAATGTCTGAGGACGTACCCTTCGGCGAGCGCGGCTTTACTCACGCGGAACCAGTTCTGGTCTCGCTGGCCCATGTGCCAGATCCCCTGGGCCTCGTTCACGAAGTGATGGATCTTTCTCTCGAGCACGGGCTCAAAATCCTTCTGCATCTTGCGGCCGGCCACTTCAATGAGCAGGCCGAGCGGCATCTGGCCGCCCTTCTGGTACCGGGCTTCGGCGTCGGCGCCCACGATCGTGACCTTGCCGTCCTCGACGCTGTTCAGGTCAACCATGCGGAGCCATTCAAAGGCAGGTGTGCGCTGACCGCCGAACTCGATGTGCATGTCTTCCTTCCGGATGCGCTCGCCCTCGAAAGCCGGTCCAAAGGCAACCGGGATGGGTGGTTTTGAAACCGTGATCTTAAGTCCGCGCACCTCGATGCACTTCTCGACGATCTTTTTCGGATCGAGCTCCTTGGCAACTTCCTCGTAGATCGTGACACCCGTGGGATGGATAACGGGGACGTCCGTGTTGCAGATCGCGGGAAATCCCATGTTGATCGCGCCCGCGCCCGTGGTCCATATCCGGTCATTCAGGGGACCGAGCACCATCGCGAACGCGAATACCTTGTCCTTTGAGTACTTGAGAATCCTTCTATAATCCCCCCCCTTCATGCCGCCGAAGGTGAGGCCCGCGCGCGCCGCCCAGTCCAGGGCATAGATGGCATGCTCCACCTCGGGCCCGAGGGGGACAAGACGGGTATCCCAGCCGAGCTGCACGCCCTTGCGCAGGAGCTGCTTGGTCATGCTGTCGCCGTTTACGTTGCCGCACATGAGGGTAAGAATATTTTTTTGCTGCAGTTCGCGGGCGATCTCCAGGGCGTGATCGTCGTCATTTGCCGCGCCGATAGCGCAGACGTATCCGGGCATGGTGCCGTCCACAAGCTGGACACCGAGGTTACGGAGGATCGTGTCCGTAATAAAGCCGTTGTACGTGAGGCCGAGCGAGTCGTCCTTCACCGGCTCCTGTCCGTAGATGTACCGGATGGCCATGATGATCTCCTGGGCGAAGAGGGCGGCCATGCCCGCGTCCAGCGCCTCGCCAAGGTAGGGCTTGTACATCTTGTCTTCCGGGGCGTCCGTGAGCAGCGGCTTCACGTACTTCTCAAGGGCCGTCCTCATGTCGCCCACCGTGCGGACCTCATAGCCCGTCATGGAGAATATCTGGGGAAGAAAGTAACCCGTATCGGGAAACTCGAACTTGAAGTCAGCGCCCTTCTCGGTAATGGCCTTCTCGACGAGGGCCTCGGCTTGCTTGACATAGTACTGGGAGCCCAGAATGGCCCCGGTGGCGATTGCTTTTGACATGGATAGCTCCTTTGTAAATTATGAGGGTAGGAAGGTGGGAAGCGAGGAAGGTAGGAAATAGAACCCTCCTAACTTCTTACCTTCTCACCCTCTTAGCTTCCTGTACTTACGCTCTCCCCTTCAGGAAAGTCGGCAACTGATTCGCTTCGCGCGGGCCCACGGTGATCTTCCAGCCTGGCAGCTTTTCTTCCAGCGAGCCCGAGAGCACGGCCACGTAGCCGGGAATGATAAGCTCCTTGTGGCTGATGTTTTTCTCCACGCCGCTTTCGGTGATAAACTGGGCGATCTTGCTCGCCGTGAACTTTCCCGCGGCCCAGGCCGTGAGCACGGACAGGCCTTCGTTGTCCATGACCGCGAGCCACGACGGCACCTTGCTGTTCTCCACCTCGCCGCGCACGATGAAGTACGAGAGCGAGAAGTTAGTGGTAATTAAGAGCGGCGAGTTCTCTTTTGCGTCGCCGACCTTATAGACGTTCTGCGCCACCTGCATCGGCACCTGCGGATCGGTATAGATGTTCTGGCGCAGCGACAGCAGCGCGAGCATCTTCCATTTTTCGACGTTGTTGACAATGACGATGGAGGCATACTTCATCGTGCCGACGGCCGCCGCCATTGCCTCGGACAGGGAGTTGTCCCGCCCCGCAAAGGAGATGATGGGATAACCAAGCGGTTTAAAATTCTTCTTGATGGCCGCGCGCCGGATGATCGTATACTGCTCGATCATGTCCTTCGCCTTGCGCGCGCCGGAATCGAGGACAAGGTCGTCCACGCCGAGGGCTTTGACCTTCTCGGACAGCGCAACAAGCGCGTCGAGTCCGTCGGCTGCGACAGCGAGAGAAGCCTTCTTTTCCTTCGCGATTTTGGCCATGGCCTCCGCGTTCTCAGCGGTGGCCGCGTAGATGAGCGGCTTCTTGTCAGCACAGTGCGCGATGCCCGCTTCAATGGTAGCGGGATTTTTGCTTACGAGGATGACCGGCACGCCCGGCGCTCCGTCAACCACCTGCTTCACGACAGCGGCGAACTTCGCCGCGTCGCCACCCTCGTCGGTCACGGCAATGGCGTCTACCCGGAGCTTCTGGCCCACGCGGTCAATTTCGGATGTCTTGACAGCCTCTATCTTCCTGGCCGCCGCGTCACCGGCCTCGGAGGCCTTGATCGAGACGGCGAAGATGTTGGGGTTGAAGAATTTCTTTTCGTGCCGGAA
>JANONA010000013.1:0-6830 GCA_031420575.1 Nitrospirota bacterium
GAGGCGCTGCCCGCTGTCATCACCATAGCCCTTGCGCTTGGGGCAAAAAGGATGGTGAAACACCACGCCCTTATCAGACGGCTCCCCGCTGTCGAGACCCTGGGCTCTGTTACCTATATCTGCTCCGACAAGACCGGCACATTGACCCTCAATAAGATGACAGTGGAAGAGGTGTATGTGGATGGGAGCATAGTTCGGAGTGCGGAGTGCGGAGTGCGGAGTCACCCCTCACACCCTGCACTCGCAGTGCCACTCGTAAACGCTGGGCGCAGGCCCCAGCCCTCTCCCCAGAGGGGAGAGGGAGGTCCTTTTATTCCGCAATCGCTGTTCTTCACCGCCCTCGCCCTCTCCAACGACGCCCGTCAGGACGCCTCCGGCGGCGTCATCGGCGACCCCACGGAGATCGCCCTGTACAATATCGCGAAGGAAAACGGTTATGACAAGAAGGGCCTTGAGGAAACCTCGGCCCGTGTCGCGGAAATCCCTTTTGATTCGGACAGAAAGTGCATGACCACGTTCCACAAAATGCCGGGGTCATGGAGAACAGCGGAAACGCCAAAGCCCCAATACGTTTCCTTTACCAAGGGCGCGATGGACGTCATGCTGGAAAAATCGGACAACGTCATGACCTCCGAAGGTCTGAAGCCGGTAAACAATGAAGAGCTGCACCGGATAAACAGCAAGATGGCCGCTGACGGACTCAGGATCCTCTGCATCGGCATGAGGACCTGGGACCGTCCGCCTGATGACCTTTCCCCGGAAAATGTGGAGAAAGGGATCACCATCCTGGGCCTTGCGGGAATGATGGACCCTCCGAGGGAAGAGGCGCGGGAAGCAGTGGCCATGTGCAGGGCGGCGGGTATAAAACCGGTCATGATAACAGGAGACCATCCCCTGACAGCAAGGACAATAGCGGCAAGGCTCGGCATTATTGCGGAAGATGACGTAAAGGCGATCATCACGGGAAGAGAGCTTGACAAGCTGACCATGGAGGAGTTTGAGGAGCGGGTCGAGCACATACGGGTCTATGCGCGGGTTGCGCCTGAGCAAAAGCTTAAGATCGTGCAGGCGCTCCAGGACAAGGGCCAGTTCGTGGCCATGACCGGAGACGGCGTGAACGACGCGCCCGCGCTCAGAAGGTCGAACATAGGCATCGCCATGGGCATCACCGGAACGGACGTCTCGAAAGAAGCGTCTTCCATGATACTCACGGACGACAACTTCGCCACCATTGTCATGGCGGTAAAAGAGGGAAGGCGGATCTACGACAATATCCTGAAGTTCATCAAGTACACCATGACCTCCAATGCGGGGACGCTCTGGGCCATCTTCCTTGCCCCGTTTTTCGGGCTTCCCCTGCCCTTAGTCCCCATTCAGATACTGTGGATGAACCTTCTGACGGACAGCCTGCCCGGCCTTGCGCTTACCGCGGAGCCGGAGGAGAAAAACATCATGAGTCGTCCTCCGCGCCGGACGGATGAGGGTGTGTTTGCCCAGGGCATGGGGTATTTCATCATAAAGTTCGGATTAGTTATCGGCATCGCGACCCTGCTGTTCCAGGCGTTTTCCATGAAAGAGAACATGCCGTGGCAGACCATGGTATTCACCGGGCTGGTTATCGGGAGGATGGCGGTCGTCATGGCGGTCAGGTCCGGGCATGAGTCGATTTTCAAGCGGGGCTTCTTTAGCAACAAGCCGCTCATGGGCGCTGTTTTGTTGACCATCGGCCTGCAACTGGCGGCGGTGTATGTGCCGCAGCTCAACCCCATATTCAGCACCGTGCCGCTCACGGCAACCGAACTGATGCTCACCCTCGCGCTGGCATCCGTGGTGTTTTTTGCCGTGGAGCTCGAGAAACTCATAAAGCGGCGGCAGAGCGGACGGAATGCAATTGAGGCTTAACAGGACAAACGAAGCGGGCTGAAAGCGCTCTTTTCCACACATCCTGATCTTGAGGACAGGGTTGCGGTACTTGAGATGTCTGTTTATCCTGATTATAAATAGTGGATTATTCGGTGCTGACGGTCAAGCCGGACGGATTTGTCTCGCCGATTACACTTTGATGAGAAGGGTATGACGACGATTTCGATTGAATACATTCTTTTAGGGGCTTCCGCTCTTCTCCTTCTCAGCATCATTGCGAGCAGGGCATCGGACAGGCTGGGCGTTCCCGCACTGCTCATTTTCCTTGTAGTGGGAATGCTTGCAGGCTCGGACGGCCCTGGCGGCATACATTTTGATGACCCCTATCTCGCCCAGTTTCTCGGCGTTATTGCCCTGTCATTTATCCTTTTCGCCGGGGGCATGGAGACTCAGTGGGCAATTGTCAGACCGGTCTTGTGGACTGCCATGGCGCTTTCCACATCCGGCGTGTTCATAACCGCACTGCTGGTAGGCTGGTTTGCAACCATTGTTTTGGATTTTTCATTGCTTGAGGGACTTCTGCTCGGGGCCATTATATCGTCAACTGACGCTGCCGCGGTTTTTTCGGTGCTCCGATCCAAAAAAGTGAGCCTCAAAGGACGGTTAAGGCCGCTGCTTGAGCTTGAGTCCGGCAGCAACGACCCCATGGCAGTCCTGCTTACCATCGGGTTCGTCAGTCTTCTGCTTCATCCGGGAGACTCTGTTCTTGGCTTGATACCGATGTTCGTTCAGCAGATGGCTCTCGGCGCACTTCTGGGCTACCTTATGGGGCGAGGAATGGCGTATCTCATAAACACCCTGAAGCTGGAATATGAGGGGCTGTATCCCGTACTCAGCCTGTCTTTAGTCATTCTTACTTACGGAGCAACGGTCACTGCCGGGGGAAACGGCTTTCTCGCAGTGTATATAGCGGGAATGGTCCTGGGCAACCGTAATTTTATCCATAAAAAAAGCCTTATGAGGTTTCATGACGGCCTTGCCTGGCTCATGCAAATCTCCATGTTCCTGGTGCTGGGGCTTCTTGTCTTCCCTTCCCGTCTTGTCCCGGTCATTGGAACAGGGCTGGCGATTTCCGTATTCTTAATGGTGGTGGCGCGTCCTGCGGGAGTTTTTGTGAACACGGTCTTTTCCGGTATGACGGTTCGAGAGAAGACAATGGTCTCGTGGGTCGGATTGCGCGGCGCAGTGCCGATTATCCTGGCGACTTTTCCTCTCCTTGCCGGGATTGCAAAAGCTGACATGATCTTTAACATCGTTTTCTTTATCGTGCTTACCTCTGTGCTGCTGCAGGGCACCACAATTGCGCTGATTGCTAAATGGCTCGGTGTGGATGCTCCGCTTTCTGTAAAACCGGCATATCCTCTTGAGTGCGAGCCGACAGGAAAGATGAAGTGCGATTTAAAAGAAATCGTGATCCCTGACAATTCAGCGGCAATCAACAAACGGATATTAGAACTCGCTCTGCCGGATGGTAATCTTGTGGTTTTAATCAACCGGGGAGATGATTTTTCCGTTCCAGGCGGAGGGACAGTGCTTCAGCCGGGTGACAGACTGCTTGTATTAACGGATAATGACACCCTGAATAAAATGCGGGCTATCATAGAAACGCGAACTGCGGAACCGGAATAACGGGTCAGATATAAATGCAGGAATTATTCGGCGCAATAGGGAAGGCTGTTTGCTGACCGGCATGACAGAAATTATCTGACACCGCAGTAGTAAGGATTGGAGAAAGGGAAGATGAAGCGTTTCAGACGGCTTTTAGTAGGCTTAAACTTAACTGATCAAGATAATGCGGTTATTCAAGCTGCAGGGAAAATTACACATCTTTTTCAGAGTGAAAAGGTTTACTTTATGTATGTCGTTGAACGTCCCGATGTCCCGGTAGAAATTTCCGAAAAATATCCCGACCTATTGGGGCCTTCAGAAGAAGATGCCGGGAAAATGATTCACGAGAAGGTGGATAACTTCTATAAAGGGGCACCTGTAACCAATATAGCTCACGAAATTGTCGAAGGCAAACAGGTTGATATGCTGCTTCAGCACATCAGGCAAAAGGATATTGATCTTGTGGTTGTCGGCCGCAAGAGATGGGAGAACATATCCGGCCATGTTACTGAACACCTTGCGCGGAAGGCGCCTTGCTCGGTATTGATAATCCCCGAAGGTAACGATATGGTTTTGAAAAATATTCTTGTCGGAACAGATTTTTCTCCTCATTCAAAAGAAGCAATGGACACGGCTATGGCTTTTGCATTCAGGACCGGCCTGACAAAGATCGCCTGCCTCCATATCATTGGGTATCAGAGTCCCGACAAATACTACGATGGATTTTTAGGACTACTGAAAAAGGTCGCAAGAGAAGATTTCGATAAGTTCTTGGATCAATTCAATTTTCAGGGAATTAATGTAAGCTCCACTATTAAAGTGGACCATAACACCGCAAGGGCAATTCGTGATTTCCTAAGGATGCATAAAATTGATCTGATTGTCGTAGGCGCCAGAGGCCGATCAGCCGCCGCTGCTGTATTACTGGGTAGCGTTACGGAAAATTTAATCCGCATAACCAATATCCCTCTTCTGGCTGTTAAAAGAAAAGGGGAGAATATGAACCTACTAAAAGCTATATTCGAAAATTAGAAAGTATGTCTATCTCAGGAATGGTATTATTATTGCGGGTTGCATAAAGGATAATCTTATCTGCGAAGATAGCTGATGCCTGACGACCGATAGGAAAGTTGCGTTAAACACAGCACGGCCTTTGTAGTGGATTGAAGGGCACATAGAGGGAATACCGGATGGGCCGTTGGTGAGGCCGGCAGGGGACCGGATGCGAGCGGCGATTGGTCAAAGGAGGCCTTATCTCTTTATGATAAACTGGAGTATGTTGTTTGTCCTCTTTTCTATCATGACAGGGATCGTTTCATCAATGTGATGCGCTCTTCCATTGCCCTGAACGGTTCGTTCTTCAATACCCAGAGAATGATGCTGGAGTATGCGCTGAGGGCTTATTTCTGAACTTATCTCAATATATTCTCGTTACGACGGGTCTTCTGAATAATCCCGTACACAAAGGAGCAAACATGAAATTATTGTCGCCCTCTCAGCCGGATACTATCTTTTAACGATAAAACAGAACAGAGAATAAGGACCATGCTGTAGTGAGCCAGCCATCATGTTGACGGATAAAATGGAATATTTCAGCAAGCAATCCAAATCATTTTTGACGGCACTGGAAGCTATTCTTGTTCTCGGAGTGGGGTGGGTAGACTATATTACCGGCACTGAGTATTCCCTCTTGCTCCTTTATTCGATACCGGTGTTGACAACCGCCTGGTTTGTCGGAAAATGGGCGTCCGTTGCAATCTCAATTGAAAGCGCCATCGTGTTGCTCGTCGTCGACGTGGCGGGGCAAAGACACTCCTCTGAGCCTGTTGCGCTCTACTGGAACGATCTGTCGATCCTCGTATTTTTTCTCCTTGTCACGTATATCATTGCGTCTTTAAAAAGCGCGTTCGAGCGTGAAAAGCTTGCGGCCGACACTGATGCGTTGACCGGAGTTGCAAACCGGAGATATTTTTACGAGCTCGCGGACGCGGAGATAAACCGTCTGCGGCGGTATGGACATCCCTTCACCGTCTGCTATATTGATATCGATGATTTCAAGCGGATCAATGATACCTTCGGTCATGGTGAGGGCGACAATCTCCTGCGTCTGATAGCGGACAGCATCAAAAACAATATGCGGCGGACTGATGTTGTCGGGCGGCTTGGCGGAGATGAGTTCGCCCTGCTCATGCCCGAAACCGGCGAGGACGTGGCCCTGAACGTAGTCGGCAAAGTTTGCGCCCTCCAGGACATTGCGCAGAAGAGGGGATTAATGATTACGCTGAGCATAGGCATGGTCGTTTACCTGAGCCCTCCTGAAAATGTTGAAGAGATGATCAGGAGGGCCGATGCCCTCATGTATTTCGTGAAGGCGAGTGGCAAGAATAATGTCAAGTATGAAGTCGTGGGCAGGGCGGAGACCGATAAGGGCGAAATGTGATGGTCTCGAAAAAAGTCCGAAACCGTCACCCTGGGCCCTTCGCTCCGTCATTCTGAAGGAGCGATAGCGACTGAAGAATCTCGCTCAGGGTAAACTCCGCGAAGGGGCTCTCGATATGATATTGGAAAAACGAGATGCTTGCGGAGTTTACCCTGAGCTGGGAAAGCGAGATTCTTCGCTCCGCTCAGAATGACCCGCGAAGGGCTCAGAAGGACGCTTTGCCTAAAAAAGCCATTTGTGCAACAGGCTCTAAAAGGAGAATGAAATGAACGGGACATTGTCTCAGGGCTCATGGAAAATCGGAACGATCATGGAAATACCGATCCGGGTGCACTTCTCATGGTTTATCATCTTTGGTTTGATTACCTGGTCTCTCTCGACGTTCTACTTCCCCCAGGCGGCGCCGGACCTTCCTGCCGCCTCGTACTGGGTCAAGGGCGTTCTGGCGGCGCTCCTGCTTTTCGCCTCTGTCGGTTTCCACGAGCTTGCCCATTCTTTCGTGGCAAAAAAATACAAAATCCCCATAGAGAGCATTACGCTCTTCATATTTGGAGGCGTTGCGCAGATGAAGGGTGAGCCGCCGCACCCGAAAGCGGAATTCAGGATCGCACTAGCCGGCCCTCTTTCGAGCTTTTTCCTTTCCGCCCTGTTCTTTTTCCTGTCGATGAACGGCGCAGACGGGAGCAAGGCCCTTTTTTCCTATCTTGCTCAGATAAACCTTATCATCGCGGTGTTCAATCTCATTCCCGGTTTCCCGATGGACGGCGGCAGGGTGCTGAGATCCGCAATCTGGAAGAAGAAAAAGGACTTTTTTTACGCGACCCAGAAGGCGTCGAGCATCGGGCAAAAGATCGCCGTG
>JANONA010000014.1:0-3855 GCA_031420575.1 Nitrospirota bacterium
GTCCGCGGGCAAACCAAGTGTCGGAAGGGTCACCATTGATTCGTGCCCTGCGCCTCCAGCCTTGGTATGCGGACCGGGAGCGATGGGCATCCAGAATGCGTAGCGCGGCAGCGGCTTGCCTTTCGGCGCCTGCCGGTTGGCTGCTTGTACAACCGTTGTTCCGAAATCCTTCAGCAGAGACTCAAACGATTGAGAAGCTTTGCCTTTGAAGGTAATCACGATCGGCTCAGAAGCCCCTTGCACCGCCGCAAGCACCTGCAAGTGCCCTCGCATGTTCGCGCCCATGACAAAGGCATGGCGCGGATAATAGGCTGTTTCCGCGCCTTGGCGAACGAACCAGCGAAAGCGCGTGCGGATCGGGGCTATGCTGACTTTATGCGCCGTCAAAGCGCTTTCTTCCTTCCCGCTGCGGAACGTTATCCGCTCCTTGGTCCAGCCGGGAAAAGAAGAACCATCGGACAGATATTTTTCCGGCAGAACCACTCCGCCGGAGAATTGCACGCCCCCGAGGGCCTTGAGCGCCTGCTGCCCATTGTGCCACTGGGCAACAGGATAAACGGGAACGGTTTGTTCGGAAGCATTCGGGTCCACGACATCGTAATCGAAACCGGATTCACTCATAACTCCTCCTTTGACAATGAAAATCCCACTCACCTATGCCGGCAGATTCACGGCATTATAACAAAACACCCATTGTATGACCAGAGGAAAGAAGGGTTGCAAGATTTGACACTAAAGGCTCTCGATTTATTGCGAGTCCATCAATTTTCACCAACGTAATTTCCCCTTGTTCAGCGTCGTTGATTCTTGTATAGTGTTTCTCACCACTATGAAAAAGTCAACAAAGAAAGACATAGCAAAGCTTATCAAACCGCAGGTGCGCAAGCTCGCTGCCTATCACATCGATGAAACGCCCTGCCGCATCAAGCTCGATGCCATGGAGAACCCCTTCTCCCTGCCGGCGTTGGTGCAGCGCGAAATAGCGAAAGCCGTAAGCAGCGCATCGATCAACCGCTACCCCGACCCCTCGGGCAAGGAGCTGAAAAAAGCGATCGCCGGTCTCTGGGGCATGAAGCCCGCGAACATGATTCTCGGCAACGGCTCCGATGAACTTATCCAGGCGATCATGCTCGCCTTCGGCGGCCCCACGCTCATCCCCGTGCCGACCTTTGCCATGTACGACATCACGTCACGGGCGCTGGCGCAAACGGTCGTGACCGTGCCGCTGGACCATAACTTCGATCTCGATGCGGACCTGCTGCTCAGGAAGGCACGATCGAGCAAGGCGAAGGTCATTTTTCTTGCCTGCCCGAACAATCCCACGGGAAACCGCTTCTCTGATAAAGCGGTGCGTACAATACTGGACAAAGCTGATGCAGCCGTGGTCCTTGACGAGGCATACTTCAGCTTCTCCGGCAAGAGCTATCTGCCGCTTCTACAGAAATATCCCAACTTGATCGTTCTGCGCACGCTGTCGAAGATCGGTTTTGCAGGTCTCCGCATCGGCGTGCTTGCGGCATCAGCGGCGATTGTCGCGGAATTGAACAAGATCCGGCTGCCATACAACATTAACACTCTGTCCCAGGTCGCTGCGGTTGCGGCGCTGAAGCACAAGAACATCATCGAACGCCGGATTTCCTTGTTGATTTCAGAGCGGGAAAACCTATATAATGCGCTGGCGCGGATGAAGGGTGTCACGGTTTATCCGTCTGAGACCAATTTCATCATGATCAGTACCGCTGTGGATGCATCGGGCATTCACCGGAAACTCAAACAGGCAGGCATCCTTATCAAGAACCTGAACAAACCGGGACCGCTCAAGAACTGTTTGAGAGTGACCATCGGGACGCCGGAAGAGAATAGGGAATTTTTTAAAACATTGAAAACAATTTTAGACACTGAATAACAGTACTGATCCACGATCCATGATCCACAAAACATGTTATCATCCCGCATCATGCATCCTGAATAGCGCATCCTCTGAGGAGTTAAAATGGCACGCAAGGCAACGATTGAACGCAAGACCAAAGAGACGGACATCAAGATATCTCTGAACCTCGACGGGACCGGCATTTATACTATCAAGACACCGGCGCCGTTCATGGACCATATGTTCTCGCACATTGCCAGACACGGGTTCTTCGACCTTGCGATTAAGGCAAAGGGCGATACCGAGATCGACGATCACCACACGGTGGAAGACCTCGGCATTGCTTTCGGCCAGGCGCTCAAGAAAGCGCTCGGGGACAGCAAGGGCATACGCCGGTACGGGGAAGCTACCGTGCCCATGGACGAGACGCTCGCGCAGGTGGTCATGGACCTTTCCGGCAGGCCATACCTCGTGTACCAGCTTGACCTGCCGAAAAAGTACAAGCTCAAGGACTTCGATCCGGGGCTTGCAGAGGATTTTTTCCGCTCTGTTTCCAATCACGCGGGCATGAACCTCCACATCCGCCTTTTATACGGCCGCGATGTTCACCACATGCTCGAAGGAATCTTCAAGGCCTTCGGCCGCGCCCTGGACCAGGCCACAAGCCTCGATCCGAGGATCAAGGGCGTGCTCTCGACCAAGGGAAAAATCTGATCAAAAAGCAGGAGACAGGGGTCAGGAGTCAGAATTCAGGAGATAGCCTTGTTCTAATGCTTTTATTCTGGCTCCTGACTCCTTCTTCAGGTGTACTATGATCGCCATCATCGATTACGGAATGGGCAATCTGCGGAGCGTTCAGAAGGGTTTTGAACACACGGGCCATGAAGCCGTGGTCACGCGCGACGCAAAGACGATCCTGAACGCCGACAAAGTCGTGCTGCCCGGCGTGGGCGCGTTCTCCGATTGCATGAAAAACCTTGATCAGTACGGTCTCCTCGATGCTGTGCACAGGAGCATCAACTCCGGCAAACCCTTTCTCGGCATCTGTCTGGGGCTTCAACTCCTCTTCACGGAAAGCGAAGAGTTCGGTATATCGAAAGGTCTTGACATCATCAAAGGACGAGTAGAGCGATTCAAGATTCAAGACTCAAAATTCAAGGTACCGCACATGGGCTGGAACTCGCTTTCATTCAAGAAGAGGCCGTCGGCGCTCGCGGACGTGCCGGAGAACAGCCAGGTCTACTTCGTGCACTCTTTCCATGTCGTGCCCGAGGACAAGAACGTGATCGCGACCACCACACCGTACGGCATCGAGTTCGTCTCGAGCATCTGGAAGGACAATATCCTCGCGGTCCAGTTTCATCCTGAGAAGAGCCAGAAGCTGGGGCTGTCGATCCTGAAGCGGTTCGGGGAACAGAAGAGTTGATAGACGTATATATATTATTTCTCCGCAACACTTGACATATTCGCACGAATCTTTATTGCGTTGAATTATCTCTAATCCGTCATTCCCGAACGTTTCTATCGGGAATCTGGTTTTTCTTTTAACACCATATCCCCGATAAAACCATTCGGGGATGACAGACTTATTGGTTGCGGCTAAAGGCCGCGCTATGAAACGGAGAAACGGTGATGGGGTGAATCGGAGAATTTTGTTTTACTCCCCGTTTCTCCGATTCACCGTTTCATATACCACCACATTCGAAAATATGCTGATCATTCCCGCAATCGACTTAAAAGAAGGAAAATGCGTCCGCCTCGAACAGGGCCTAATGGACAAGGCCACAGTCTACTCCGATGATCCCGGCGCCACGGCAAGGCACTGGGAAGCACAGGGCGCCGAACTGCTGCACGTTGTTGATCTGAACGGCGCTTTTGCCGGCGTGCCGAAAAATCTCGATGCCATCAAGGCGATCCGCGCAGCGGTCAAGATACCGATCGAGGTCGGCGGCGGCATCCGCGACATGGCAACAATCAGGACCCTC
>JANONA010000015.1:0-5532 GCA_031420575.1 Nitrospirota bacterium
GTGTCGTTCCTCACCTGCGCGTGGATGACGCCCGCCGGCGTCTCGAAGGCCATGTCCTTCTTCGCGATCTTCTTGATATGCGCGAATCGCGCCGCACACCGCGACCCGTTCCCGCACATCCCTGCCTCGCTCCCGTCGGCATTGAAAAACCGCCACTTGAAGTCCGCCTTCTTCGACGTCACAATCACGATCAGGCCGTCGGCCCCGACCGAATAGTGCCGGTCACAGACCTTTATCGCCACGTCTTTCAGGTTCATCCCTTTCAGGATGCTCCCGCGGTTGTCGATCAGGATGAAGTCGTTTCCGCTCCCCTGCATTTTATAAAAGGGAACCTTTTTTAACTTTGAACCCCCGATAAAGGCATTCGAGGGCATGCTTTGAACTTTGAACTTACTTCCCATAATTACCCTTCTAACCAGCGCGGGACCTTCTCGCCCTTGATAAGGTCGTTGTAGGTCTCGCGCTCCCGTACGACGTAATATTCGCTGCCCTTGACGAGCACTTCGGCCGCGCGCGGCCGGGAGTTGTAGTTCGACGACATGGAGAACCCATAGGCCCCCGCGCTCATGACCGCGAGGAGCTCGCCCTGCTGTACCTCGGCCATCTTCCGGTCCCTGGCCAGGAAATCGCCGGATTCGCAGACCGGGCCGACCACGTCGTAGACGGCCTCCGCGGCCGCGGCGGGCTCGACCACCGGGCGGATATCGTGATAGGCCTCGTAGAGGCTGGGGCGGATCAGATCGTTCATGCCCGCGTCCACGATGAGGAACCGTTTTTCGCCGCTGTCCTTGCGATAGAGGGCGCTCGTGACGAGGATCCCCGCATTGCCGACGATCGCCCTTCCGGGTTCCATCACGATGGTACACCCGCAGTCCTTGAGCAGCGGTCGGATCGCCTGCGCCACGTCCTTCGGCAGCGGAGGCGTTTCATCCTTGTAGGTGATGCCCAGCCCGCCGCCGATATTGACGTATTGAATATCGATGCCGGCGGACTTAAGCTCTCTGACGAAACCAACGAGCTTCTCAATGGCGTCCACGAAGGGCTGGACCTCGGTGATCTGCGAGCCGATGTGCTGGTGTACGCCGACGATTTCCACGTTTGCAAGGCCTTTCGCGGTCTGGTAAAACTCGAGCGCCTGCTCAATGGGTATGCCGAACTTGTTCTCTTTGAGCCCCGTGGTGATATAGGCGTGGGTAACGGCGTCGATATTCGGGTTCACCCGGAGGGCGATCCTCGCGATCGCGCGCATCTCCTTTGCAGCCCGGTCGAGCGCGAGCAGTTCCTCGCCGGACTCGACATTGAACATCAGGATGCCGACCTTCAGCGCGTACTCGAGCTCTTCCCTGCGCTTGCCGACCCCGGCATACACGATTTTTTTCGGGTCGATACCGGCGCGAAGCGCGCGGAACAGCTCGCCGCCGGAAACGATGTCCGCCCCGGCGCCTTCCCGGCCGAGCAGGCGGAGTACGGCGCTGTTCGAGTTGGACTTGAGCGCGAAGCAGATGAGGTGCGGCACGCCGGCAAAGGCGTTGTCGAAGGCGCGGAAGTGGCTCGCGAGCGTGTTGCTGCTGTAAAGATAGAAAGGCGTACCAACCCGCTGGGCCACGGTCCGAACAGGGACCCCCTCGCAGTACAACTCACCGTTCTTGTATTTAAAATCATGCATGGCGTATCCTGTGCCAATGAGCCATTGAACAAAGAACCTTTATTCATAGCAAGGGCTCTTTATTCACTTTTCCCGGCGCCTTTTTCCCGGTTGCATTGTGCTATCGTCTTTTCTCCACGTCAGCTTTCTTTTCTTCCGACTCCGCGCTTTCATTCCCGGTCCGGTCTACCGCGGTGATCCTATAATAATACGCAGCGCCCGGTTTCGCGGTTTCGTCCGAGAACGTGGTCCGGGTGAGGACCGTGTCCGTAAGTCTCTCGTAGTCCTTGCCGGTTCTCGTCGAGCGGTATACGCGGTATCCGGCCAGGTCCCGCTCCTTGTTCTCGTTCCAGGTGAGAAAGGCCCTGCCCACGCCCGGCACGACCGTCAGCCCCGTGGGCTTGTCCGGCGGCGTCATGTCCTTCGGCGTGGCGGACACCTCTTCCGAATCGAGACTCTCTTTCCAGGGGAGCGCCGGGCTGTCCACGGAGCGTGCCCTATAGTAATACGTCTTGCTGTTCACGACCGCGGTGTCTTTGAAGGAGTTGGTTCTGAGCGGCTCCTTGTTCAGCGGCAACGCTTCAGAGCGGCCTTTTTCCGTTCCACGGTATATATTGTATCCAATAAAGCCGTCGTAATGGCTGCCGTCCGTTCGTGTCGTTACCGGGTCCCAGGAAAGCTGGACAAAGCTGTCGTTGCCCTGTGCCGCGAGGCCTTTGGGAACCGCGAGCGACAAAAGAGGAACGATCCACATCTCATCGGACAGCGGGCTTACTCCTCCCCGGAGGCTTACTGCCCGGATCCGGTAACCGTATATCCGTCCGTACTTCAAATCCTGATCCGTCCAGAAAACCGTGTTGTTCCGCAACTCGGCGGGCGACGGGTTTTGCGTGTCAAGCTCGGCGTATAATTTGTACCGTACCTTCTTTTTATCTCGTCCGAACTCGGCGCGGTAGACACGGAACAGCCTGATGTCCGCGGGGGCCAAGTCCCTGCCTTCGATGTTCCGGGTCGGTATGGGCCAGGAAAAGAACGCGACGGTGTCCCTGGTCATGACCGTGACGTCTTGTATCATCCCGGGCCTCGGACTGTCGGGGACTAAGGGCAATGTCTTTCTGCCGCACGCGGCGGCGGTTGTCAGAACAAAAATGAAACAGGCCGCGAACAACCACTGTACGCGAATATTCATCGCGTCTTTTTCTTGAGTGTCTGGAGCCGCTTTTTCAGGTTCGCCGGGGCCGTTCCTCCGTACGAGGTGCGCCTGCCGACGGACGCTTCGAGGGAGATGGCGTCGTACACGTCCTCGGTGATCAGCGGCGACAGCTTCTGGTACTCCCTGAGCGGCATGGTCCCGAGACCGCATCCCCGCTTGCTCGCGAGCAGGACGGCCCTGCCGACAAGCTCGTGCGCCCTCCGGAAAGGCAGGTTTTTCCGGACAAGGTAGTCCGCCAGATCGGTGGCCGTGATGAACCCGTCCTCAGCCGCCCGCCGCATCGCATCCGTATGCACCGTGAGGCTTTTGAGCATCTCGAGAAACACCGAGAGGGTGAGCCTGACCGTGTCCGAGGCGTCGAAGACCGGCTCCTTGTCCTCCTGCATGTCCCGGTTATAGGCGAGGGGAAGGCCTTTCATGATCGTGAGGAGCGCGGTAAGGCTGCCGTACACCCTGCCGGTCTTGCCGCGCGTGAGCTCGGCCACGTCGGGATTTTTTTTCTGCGGCATGATCGACGAGCCGGTGGTGAACGCATCGCCGATCGTGATGAACCCGAACTCCGATGACGACCAGATGACGAGCTCCTCGGAAAAGCGCGAGAGGTGCATCATGATCTGGGCGCAGGCCGCCGTGAACTCGATGGAAAAATCCCGGTCGGAAACCGCGTCAATGCTGTTCTCGCACACCTCGCGGAAGGCAAGCAGCTCCGCGACGAACTTTCTATCGATGGGCAGCACGGTCCCCGCGAGCGCGCCCGCGCCGAGGGGCATGACGTTCACGCGCCGGAAGCAGTCCGTGAGCCGGCCGCGATCGCGCTCGAACATCTCATAGTACGCGAGCAAATGGTGGCCGAAGAGCACGGGCTGGGCCCGCTGAAGATGGGTATATCCCGGCATGACGACCTCGCAATGCCGGTCCGCGAGCCCCACGACTACGTTCTGGAGCTGACCGAGAAGCTCATGAATCTCGGCGATCTCATCACGCAGATACATGCGGATGTCGAGCGCGACCTGGTCGTTCCTGCTCCGCGCCGTGTGGAGCTTGCCGCCCACGGGGCCGATCTTCCGGATCAGCCGGTCCTCGATGTTCATGTGGATGTCTTCAAGCCCAAGGCTGAACTCGAAGGCGCCCGAAGCGATCTCCTTCAGGATACTTTCCAGTCCTTTGATGATCCTGCGCGACTCATTCTTCGTGATGATGCCGGTCTTGGCGAGCATGGCAGCATGGGCGATGCTGCCGGCGATGTCATAGGGATAGAGGCGCCAGTCGTAGGGGATCGAGGCCGTGAACTCCTCCACGAGCTCGTTCGTGGCCTCCGTGAAGCGGCCACCCCAGGGTTTGCGGCTCGCCTGCTGTTTGGCGCCCGATCGTTTTTTTGCGATTTTTCGTGCCATAGTTGAGTCTTCCACGCGGTAGGTACGAGGGTAAGAAGTGCGGAAGGTGGGAGGGTGGGAAGTGCGGAAGGTACGAGGGTAGGAAGTTGAGAAGGTAGGAATTCGGGAACAGCCTTTAATACTCTTCCCACGTTCTTACCTTCCCACCTTCCCACCTTCCCACGTTCTTACGTTCTTACCTTCCCACCTTCCTACCTTCCGGTTCTCGCTCCCACCCTCAGTCTCAGTGCGTTCAGTCGGATAAAGCCTTCCGCGTCCTTCTGGTTATACACCTGGTCGGCCTCAAAGGTCGCGAGCTCGGGGTTATAGAGCGAGACCGGGGACTTTCTGCCGACCGTGTCGCAGTTTCCTTTATAGAGCTTGATCCGCGCCGTGCCGGACACGTTCTTTTGTGATTCGTCGATCGCGGTCTGGAGCATCGCGCGTTCCGGCGAGAACCAGTACCCGTAGTACACCAGTTCGGCATACCGCGGGACTAAGCTGTCCCTGAGGTGCATGACCTCGCGGTCCATGGTGATGGACTCCACTGCCCGGTGCGCCGCATGCAGCAGTGTGCCGCCCGGCGTCTCGTACACGCCCCGGGACTTCATGCCCACGTAGCGGTTCTCAACAAGGTCGACGCGGCCCACACCGTGCGCTCCGGCGATGCGGTTCGCCTCGGCCAGCAGCGCCGCGGGTGAATGTTTTTTTCCGTTGATGGCAACGGGATCGCCCGCCGCATACTCCACCTCGATATACTCAGGCTTGTCCGGGGCCTTTTCCACCGGTACGGCCATGGTGTACATGTCGTCGGTCGATTCTTTCCAGGGGTCCTCGAGGATGCCGCCCTCATAACTGATGTGGAGCAGGTTCCGGTCCGTGGAATAGGGTTTCGCTTTCGTCGCCGTCACCGGGATCCCGTGCTTTTCAGCATAGGCAATCAGTTCTTCGCGGCCCTTCATGGTCCACTCGCGCCAGGGCGCGATGATCCTCACATCAGGCTTGAGCGCGAAATAGGTGAGCTCGAACCGGACCTGATCATTGCCCTTGCCCGTGGCCCCGTGGCAGACCGCATCAGCGCCCTCTTTTATCGCAATGTCGATCTGGCGCTTCGCGATCAGCGGCCGCGCAATGGACGTGCCGAGGAGATAGCGGCCCTCGTACACCGCATTCGCCCGGAGCATGGGGAACACGAAATCCCGCACAAACTCCTCGCGGAGGTCGTCGATATAGATCTTGCTCGCGCCGGTCTTGATCGCTTTTTCGCGGAGCGGCTCAAGCTCCTCGCCCTGGCCGATATC
>JANONA010000016.1:0-1674 GCA_031420575.1 Nitrospirota bacterium
CTTTCGCTGCGGCCTGCGGCTTTGCCGTTTGGGAACTCACGACCTCTGATTGCTCAGACGCCGCTCCCTCGTGCTACCGAGGTGTACGGATAACTCCTCGGGCGGGACTTGAACCCGCGAGATAATCAGTTGTTACTGCGAACGGTCAAGTCTTTTTCGTTGCATTTTCATCTTCTACAGCGCAAGACTGGGAATATTTCAAGGAGAAAGACTTGACCCTAACGACCCCCACTCGGACTGGTAAAAGCCTGGCGGCTTTTCCCTGCCGGTTATCCCGATCATTAACGCTGGACAGTGATCAGCATGGAGCGATTATTCCTATTTTCAACCTGACTTTACAGAAAACTTATTACAGCCGAGGCTTCTTTAACATACCACTGATTACGACCGTTTCGTACGCGATGAGGAAGGTGCTGTCAGACTGCGGCTTGGGAGAAACGGGCAAGAGATCGAGGCAACAATCGATCGCCATGCTAATCAAAATGGCACACCACGCATCATTGGTGGCGCTAACCTTCGCGATTGGTTTCAAAACAACTTCAAGCAAATGGATGTAGTTGCCGTTGACCTGACTTCTCACAATGTCATTATTCTCGACAGCCCTAACGCCGATTAAGCTTCATATAATAGGCAGGCCCACTTATCGATTATTGCTTTGATTGCTCATTCCTCAGAACTTCTGCCCACCACCATATCCTCTTGCTGCAGAACATGTATTAAATGAGTTGACAATTCCTGCAACGAGTTGTACAATTGAATCATGGAAATCGTGGCAGATGCAAGCATTTTCCTTGCGGTCGTTTTGGACGAGGCCGATAGGAAGTGGGTTATTGAAAAGACCGCGGGACACAGCGCCATCTCACCAGAAATTTTGCCCTACGAGATCGGCAACGCTTTAATCGCCGTGAGAAAAAAGGGCCGTCTCAATGATCGGGAGATTCTGCGCGCATTCGACATATCGCAGAGAATAGCCGTCAGACTGGTCCCGGTAGAGATACATGATGCGATGAAGCTGGCTATTCGTTTCAATATCTATGCTTATGATGCTTACTATTTGCAGTGCTGTATAGAAAACAAATTAGCTCTTCTTAGCCTCGATGGCCGCATGTGTGATATTGCCAAAAATCTTGAAATAAAGGTGGTGGAGTAAACTATGAAAATCTACACGTACTCGAAGGCCCGTGAAAAGCTGGCGGACATTCTTGAAGAATCTAAAAGTGAAGAAGTAGTGATTCGTCGTCGCAAAGGAGATTTATATTCCATAGTGCCGAAATCGCAGCCTCGCCGCTCTCCTTTTGATGTGGCCGGCTTGCAAAAAGGTCTTTCGCGAAAGGAAATACTGGAAGCAATACGCGAGTCACGGGCATCTTGGACGATCTTGGGGACGTAGTTTCTAATCATTCATAAATCAAATGAGTCGAATGGCAGCGGCGGGAAAAAATCGCGCCCCACCATTTGTTTTATGCGTTTTACCTTTATGAAATGCTGTTTGCAATATTCTCCGGATTATTATATACCTTGGAAGCATCTAATATTGATGGTCTCGTAAGAAGTCGTCTCCCCGGTGAAAACCGGGGTCCAGGAAACATTGAACTCATTGAAAAGACTGGATACCCCCGGCTTCAATCATGCCGGGGCAGGCTCTTTTCGCCGGTAAGACGAAATAGTGCAAAT
>JANONA010000017.1:0-4704 GCA_031420575.1 Nitrospirota bacterium
CGCAAGATCGCAATCCTCGAGAAATACGACACCACGCTGCTGTGCGGCCAGTGCCATGTGGAGTATAACTGCAACCCCGGCACGAACCCCAAGACCGGTGAAGCCATAAAAATGACTGATGCCCGGACGAACCATTTTCCCTTCAAAGACGTGTTCGGCCTCTATGACCATTACGTGAACCAGATCAACTTCCTCGACTTCAGGCATGCGATCACCGGCGGCCTGCTCTGGAAGGCCCAGCATCCCGAGGCCGAGGCGTTCTACAATTCAAAGCATGCCAAGGCCGGCGCGGGCTGCGATTCCTGCCATACTCCGAAAATGAAGAACAAGCAGGGCAAGGTGTTTACTTCTCACTTTGCCGTAACCCCGAGGGTCCAGATCAAGGAAACCTGCCTCACTTCCAAGTGCCACCCTAAATGGACCGAGCAGGATGCAATCTACTCCATCGATTCGGTAAAGGCCCACATTAAAGGCAAGATGCGCAAAGCCGAGTTCCGCATTTCCGTGCTGATCGACAAGATCGTGGCTGCCAAGGCAGCGGGTGTGGATCCCGAAGTGATCAAAAAAGCCCAGGACCAGCATCTGAAGGCCCACATCCTGTGGGAGTTCTGGACCGCGGAGAATTCCGACGGGTTCCACAACCCCGACATGGCCAAGGAAGCGCTCATGAAGTCGATCCAGGAAGCCTTCGACGGCATCAAGTTGATCGACGACGCCATGACGCCGAAGACGGCGGCAACACCGGCGCCTGTAGTACCCGCAGCAAAATAAGCGAACCCCTTCCCTACGCTTCAAAAGCGGGGCGCAATGCCCCGCCTTTTTTTGCAAGGAGCCTGAGTGCGAATCATTCACGTCACGGTTCACGATGCTTCCCTGAGCGATCAAACGCCGTCTTGACTTTTCCCGCCTCTGTGATATTCTCTTCCTAACTCCTTACTCAAAACTATAATCCATGAACTACACGCTCACTATCCCTGATTATGATTCCGTCGAGGATTATGAACAATCTTGAAGCGCTCGCAAAGCTCATCCGCTATTACAGCCTCGTCATGACAACCGAGGCGGGCTCCGGCCATCCCACATCTTCCCTGTCCGCGACGGACCTGATGACCGGCCTTCTCTTCGGCGGGACCTACCGGTTCAATCTTGACAACCCGCTCCATCCGAACAATGATCGGCTGATCTTTTCCAAGGGCCACGCCTCTCCCCTTTTCTACTCTCTCTGGGCCGCCGCGGGGACCGTGACGGAACAGGAACTCATGAGCCACAGGAAATTCAACAGTCCTTTTGAAGGACATCCCACGCCCGCATTTAAATACACCGAGGCAGCCACCGGCTCGCTCGGCCAGGGCCTCTCGATCGGCGTCGGCATGGCGCTGAATGCGAAGTATATAGACAAGCTCCCCTACCGCACCTACGTGCTCCTCGGCGACAGCGAGATGGCGGAAGGGTCGCAGTGGGAAGCCATGGAGCTGGCGGCATATTACAAGCTCGGCAACCTCGTCGGGATCATGGATGTGAACCGGCTCGGACAGCGCGGCGAGACCATGTACGGACATGACTTGTCCGTTTATAAGGACAGAGTCCGCTCATTCGGCTGGGAACCGATCGTCATTGACGGTCATCATATGCCCCAGATCCTCACCGCATTTAAGCAGGCGGCACAGGCTAAGGACAAACCGGTGATGATCATTGCGAAAACACTAAAAGGCAAAGGCGTTTCATTTATTGAGGACAAGAACGGCTGGCACGGAAAACCGCTCAAAAAAGACGAGCTCGCAAAGGCACTCGATGAATTGGGACCGGTCGACAAGACACTCAGAGGACAAATGGCAAAACAGGAGGATGCAGCGCCGCCCGCGCGATCACGCGAGAAAGCTAAACCGGTATTCTTCGACCCGGCAAAACCAATTTCAACCCGCCATGCCTACGGCACGGCGCTTGAGCGTATCTTTCCCGAGTTCCCCGACATGGTCGTGCTGGACGCGGAGGTGAGCAACTCGACCTACGCCGAAATATTCAAGGCGCGCTACCCTGACCGTTTCTTTGAAATGTTCATTGCGGAGCAGAACATGGTCGGCGCCGCGCTCGGCCTGTCGCTTCGCGGCAAAACACCCTTTGTCTCGACCTTTGCCGCTTTTTTTACTCGCGCCTTTGACCAGATACGCATGAGCCGGTACTCCCACGCGAACATCAAGTTCTGCGGCTCCCATGCCGGCGTGTCCATCGGGGAGGACGGCTCGTCCCAAATGGGCCTCGAGGACCTCGCCCTGTTCAGGACCCTCCTGAACAGCGTGGTCCTCTATCCATCAGACGCCGTATCAACGGAAAAACTCGTTGAGGAAATGGCGAAGCACAACGGTATCTCCTACCTCCGCACCACGAGGAAGGACACCCCGATCATCTACCGGAACGACGAAGTGTTTCGCATCGGCGGGAGTAAAACGTTAAAATCGAATACCGCGGATGCCGCCGCGATCATTGCCGCGGGTATCACGGTCCATGAGGCGCTCAGAGCGTACGAGGAATTGAAGCAGGAAGGCATTTTGATCCGGGTGATCGATCTTTACAGCATCAAGCCGGTCGATACCGGAACGCTGATACATGCTGCCCGCGAGACCGGCGCGGTCATTACGGTTGAAGATCACGTTGCCGAGGGCGGCCTGGGAGAGGCGGTCATGAGCGCCCTTTCCCGGGAGAAAGCGCCCGTTCATTCACTCGCCGCGCGGAAAATGCCCAGGAGCGGAAAACCCGATGAGCTGCTGGAGTTCGAGGGAATATCAAGCGCGGCTATCAAGCGGGCCGTGAAGGAAATCGTGAAAAGCCGGCGGGGGTGATGGGGAAGTGAAAAGGCGGCCGGCTGGGTTCCGCGGATCGCGAGGACCGGCGAGGCGGCCGAAGGAAGACCGCGGCCCTTGAAAAGACAGGCCTATACGTTCGTCTTGATGCTCTCTTCCTGGATGCCCAGGACCTTCTCAACGATCTCGGCAAGCTCTTCATCGTGGTCGTGGTTCAGGGTGAAGACCCGGCACTGGACCACGCGCGCCGGGATGTAATCGAAGAAATCCTTGAGTGGTTCTTTATCCACTTTGCGCGTCGAGGGGTTGAACACGTGGATCTGGCGCTCCCCCATCATAAGCGGGTTGATCGGCCTCGGGTCCTGGCTCGCCATGTCCACGCGGAATTCGAGGTCTTTGAGCTTCGGGGAGAGGTTCCTCTTGATACGCTTCACCAGCTCAGGGGCGTCGATAAGCGTCTTCCCTTTTTCGAAGGTCTTCATCGAAAGGGTGACATCATAGGCCATTTTCCATTTTATTTCACGGGAAAGGATTGCCGCCCATTCCTGTCCGAGAGCGGCCGTGGACCCGTCCTCGTTGTTGCCCCACTTTCGCACGGCCTCGAGCAGGGACCAGTCGGTCAGCTCCCGGTACTCTTTGAGGTTCTCAACGGGATTGTACGGGAAAAGCGCCGCCATGGTGTCCTTGAACAACTCCTTGAGATGCTCGTCTATCGCCCGCGTGGTGCGGTGATAGTATACGTTCGTGTACATGTACAGCCGGGCATTCAGGAACATATTCAGAGCGGTAAGGCCGGACTTGTGGAGCGTGAGGCCCTTGTCCGTAAAGAAGGTGTAGTACATGAGCCGGTCGATGTCCACGGCGCCGATGGCCACGCCGCACATGTAGGCGTCGCGCATCACATAGTCAAGGTTGTCGACGGTGTAGATGCCGGAGAGCAACGGCTGGAGGAATACGAGCCACTGCTGTTTTTTAGCCGTCGCCGCGGGCTGTGATCCTTTGCCGATCAGGAACGCGAGCTGGTCCGGGTCCAGCTTCTCTTTCTTCGCAAATTCACCATGGGGACTTCGACGGATATCTCTGATGATATCCGCCAGTTCATTCCTGATAATGTGCTGGCCGAGTTTTTCATGCGTAAGCCCGAACTGTTCAAGATAGTTGTCGTCGAAGAAATGGCCGAAGGGGCCGTGTCCCACATCGTGGAGGAGAGCCGTCACCCTCAGGAGCTCCTCAATGTAGTTTGCTGAAGGGCAATCGGGCGCCGCGGCCCTGAGCGACGGGTAGAGATGGCGGGCAAACCGGCCCGCCAGGTGCATGGCGCCGAGCGAGTGCTGAAACCGGCTGTGCTCGGCCGAGGGATAGACCCACCGGGCGCTCTGGAGCTGGTATATCTGGCGCAGGCGCTGCATCCAGGCTGTGTCGATCAGGTTTTTCTCGGTCTTCTCGCCCGGTGTTCGGGGAGTAGTGAAGGAGATGTACCCGTGGACCGGATCGCCGAGCAGGGCCGTACCGTCGTAGAATTCTTCACCTCGTGTAAGCTCACGCATGAGGTCATTATACCGTGAAATAAGAACGAGTCAACCTGAAAGTGCGGGAGGAAATCTATCGCACAACGTATGCCCGCGCACCCGGTTCAACAGCGTGGAAGATTGATTGCATGTCCCTTTTCGTCAGGGAGATGACGGGGATGCCGGCCTCCCGGGGCGGGACGGTCGCGCGCTTCCACTGGAGGATGAGGGCGTCCCCGAATATCAACGCGTGCCGACCGCTCTTCCCTTCCGTTTTTTTCGCAAGCGCCGACATTCCGGTCCGAAACGTATCGCCGGGAAAATTCCTTGACAGGGTAAAACGAAAGTCCTTCAGTACGCGGTTTTTGTGCTTGAGTTGTCCTGTTTTCGCGGTGACG
>JANONA010000018.1:0-4092 GCA_031420575.1 Nitrospirota bacterium
AAGAACCGGGACATCCTCCGCATGGCCGCCATGCTCCATGACGTGGGCAAGGTGGCGATTTCCGACGCGATCCTGAAAAAACCGGGGAAACTCGATGACGCGGAACGCGAGGCCATGCAACAGCATACCATCATGGGCGCACGGCTTTTTTCCGATAAATATTCAGAGTTCGATGAGGCGGCCGCGGTGGTGGCGCTCAACCACCATGAGAAGTGGGACGGCACCGGCTATCCGGGCAATGTCAATCCCACTGACGGCAAAGCGCTTCCGGGCTATGAGAATAGCGACGGAACACCGCGGCCCAAGAAGGGGGAGGAGATCCCCGTGTTCGGCAGGCTCGTCGCCCTTGCCGACGTGTTCGACGCCCTCGGTTCGCGCAGAGCCTATAAGGAGCGATGGGACGAGGCGCGGGTCCTTGAGGAGCTGAAGGCCTGTTCCGGCACGCATTTCGATCCTGAAATGGTCGAGACGTTCTTCTCCTGCATTGAGACGATCCGCAGCATCAACGAGCGGTATCCTGACCATTAGGCGACTGAAGATTACTGATTGAGACAGGATTGACAGGATCAACAGGATGAGTGGTAGGTAAATCCGATCTTATCCCGTGCCTCCCGTCAAAAAACATTTTTAGTTCCGGCCCGTCGGTCTGGTCTGTCAACTCCTCACATGAAAAAACGCAAGCCTCCTGAACAAGCTCAACCGGATTTCAAGCACAATCCCTTCAAGTCATTGAAGAGTTTTGCGCCGGCCCCAACCGCAAAAACACACACGACCCCCCCGGTGCGCGTGAAGACGGACAGCAACGATGAAGACGAAGCCTCGCTCTTTCTTCGCGCAGCCGAGGGCGCGAAGAGATTTGACCGTGCTCCTGATGCGCCCCTTGTTTCCACCACTATGCGGGCCCCGGAAAAAACCGAGGTCAACGCGCCGGAAGACAGCCGGCTTTTTCTCGCCGCCATGCGGAAGATCGAAACGACCTTCCGCGACCCCCTCCCTGAGCGAGAGCTTGAGGAGCAATCGCGGCGATCCTCGACGAGCAGGATGCGGCAGCTGAAACGCGGCACGATCCGCATCAGCCAGGAACTTGACCTTCACGGTTTTCTCAAGGACGAAGCCCTTGCGCGGCTTGAACGGTTTGTTGCCGGCGCCCGCGGCCGCGGGCAGCAGGCGGTGCTCGTGATCACCGGGAAGGGCATCAACTCACCTGAAGGGCCGGTATTGCAAGGGGCTGTGGCCGAGTGGCTGAGGGGAAAAGGGAAGGGGCTGGTTGCAGAGTTTTCTCCGGCGCCGCGCGAACTGGGCGGGAGCGGGGCCTTTGTGGTGTTCTTGAAGAAGTGAGGATAAGGCGGTGGATAAAACCCCGCGGAGAACCGATACGCTCAAAGGCGAGTCAAAGACCCAGGGGGCTCGAACCCACGACCTTCCCGACCTGTCGGGACGTTCTAACTTTGGAATGTATGTATTATATGGCGGGGCGGACGGGGCTCGAACCCGCGACCTCCTGCGTGACAGGCAGGCGTTCTAACCAGCTGAACTACCACCCCAAATAACAACAGTACAAAGTACAGAGTACAGAGTTCAGAGTTCAAAGTTCAGAGTTCAAAGTACAAAGTAAAACCTAACGTTTCCTTTGATGTTATTGTGAACTATGTACTGTGAACTCTGAACTCGGTTCATTATGGTAGGCGGAACAGGGATCGAACCTGTGACCCCAGCCTTGTAAGGGCTGTGCTCTCCCAGCTGAGCTATCCGCCCGGTTCCAACCACATGCAGGCTGGTAATATCTATTATCCGGCCATAAAAGTCAAGTGAAATTTCTGATTTTCTGATTTTAAAATGATTTTAAAAACGCTATGAGGTGCGCCTGTGCCGTAGGTCATCAAGACAGGACGACTTTCACTTTTTTCCCGCGCGCAATATAAAAAGCAGGCTCAAAAGGCCTGCCCCAAATATATAACCATGAAACATGATCTCCGAAATACGAACTATGTCTCCACCGCTCCCTGACTTCAAACTTCGAACTCTGTACTTGAATCATGGCGTATCCCTGCGGGAAAGCGCTATTGTTCTATCATGCAGCAACCGGCGTCAGAGTAAACACCTGCGCAAGGTTGGATGCCCGGCGAATATCGTCATGGCGCAACGCATCCCGGACGTCATCAAGCTTATATGCATCCTCTAAAGAAAGGTATGGCGACCAACCCTCATCCGCATAGACAAGATCAACATCCACTTCCGCAACATATGAACCTTCATGGATCAGTTTTGTTTGATGCTTTTTGTTCATGTCCTTCTCCTGGTAAAATCTTCCATCCATCTCGTCGCATCTGGACGGTAAGCTGTAACAATTACAGCCGGTGTATCTTTCCCTTTCGGTATTCCCCAGACAACATGGATAGGCTCTCCATTGCGGTCTTTCTGCAAAACAAGGACGCACGGCCCCTTTGGGTAATCCGGATAATCCTCTACAGCTATCCCTTCTGTTATACCAGAAACAACTTCACGGACAAATATGTTGTCGGCAGCCATTTCATCATAGCCGTGATCAGATATCTTGATTTCCTTATAGACTCCCCTCTTGGGCAAGACAGGGATTGAGGAGAGTTAGCCTAATGATATTTCCACTTTTGTAGCAGGTTGTCAACAATAAAGAATTGACCCTCTCATTCTCCGATGCCTGTTTCATCATCGCCCTTTCACGCCAAAACCCCAGCACAGCCGGGGTTCCTCATTCGGATAGTTTCATCGCCGCCTCGCTGCAAATTCACGTAAGCGCCGGGGAACAGACTCCATTGCTTTTGTTGTTCAAAGTGCAACAATATAGACCTGGCCCCAAGCGGTTCCCTACAACGGTAAAGAAAGTGCAGTAGGTGGGGTCAGGCACCTCGGCGCTCTGCAGGAGGTCGAAGCGCTGAGCACAGAGAAAGGCATCTGGATCGATATCGGCGTGCTGTACACCACCGGCACGAGGACGTAGCGCGCAAAGACAAACAGAGCTATAATTGTAAATGAGAACGCCATGAAACACATTCAGGTTGAAAACGGTTTGATCATCAAGAGCTGGTGCAACACACCGGAAGAAGGAGCACTTGAGCAGGCAAAGAACCTCGCGCGCCTTCCCTTTGCTTTTCGCCAGATCTGCCTTATGCCCGACGCACATCAGGGTTATGGCATGCCCATAGGCGGGGTCATGGCTGCCGAGGGGGCGATCATACCGAACGCCGTGGGCGTCGACATCGGCTGCGGCATGTGCGCAGTAAAAACTTCGCTGACCAATATCCCTGTTGATGCAGTGAAAAAGATCCTGGGCGAGATCAGAAGAAGCATTCCGCTCGGGATGAACCGGTATAAGGAAAAACAGCCTGTTGACCTTTTGCCGGAATGCACGTCAACGGACATGCCCGTTGTCTTGTCGGAATATGAAAAGGCCCGTGCCCAGGTAGGAACGCTGGGGGGCGGCAATCATTTTATCGAGCTCCAGAAAGGCGATGACAACCATATCTGGATCATGGTCCATTCGGGAAGCCGGAACCTGGGGAAACAGGTGGCGGATCACTACAACAAAAAGGCAGTAGCGCTGAACGAGCGGTATTTCAAACACGTTTTAAAAGCATGGCAACTTGCCTTTTTCCCGATGGACAGCAGCGAGGGAGAGCGGTATCTGCATGAAATGCAGTATTGCGTTGACTTTGCCCTGGCAAACCGCAAGCTGATGATGGAGAGGATATCCGCCATTTTCGTTGAAACGGTTGGGAACGTAACATTTGCACCGATGATAAACATAGCGCACAACTATGCGCGCAGGGAAAATCATTTTGGCAGGGATGTTCTTGTTCACCGAAAGGGAGCGACGTCGGCGCGGGATGGAGAAACAGGCATCATTCCGGGATCGCAGGGCACGCCAAGCTACATCGTGCGCGGCAAGGGAAATCCCGAGAGTTTTACCTCATGCTCTCACGGGGCAGGTCGAAAGATGGGACGGAAGCAGGCCGAGCGGACGCTGAATCTCGCAGAGGAAAAAAAGCGTCTTGATGACAAGGGAATTATTCACTCCATCAGAGGGATAGGCGATCTCGATGAGGCGGCAGGCGC
>JANONA010000019.1:0-1729 GCA_031420575.1 Nitrospirota bacterium
AAAATTCAATGCACATTCTTATCGGTTACGTGCTGGAGGGTGAGGGGAACGATGCTTGCCCGCTCCTCATCGAGGAGCGTCTCTACCCAGTACGTGCCGGGGACATTGAACGTCGTGTTGAACCGGACCGAAATGTCCCGGTGCCGCTGGGTCTCGCTGAAGAGCGCTATTTTCGTCTCTGATTCCGAGAGAATCCGCGCCCGGTCCGGGGCAAGAAGCCTGATCCGGGCAAGGAACTCACCCTTTCCACCCGTCCATTCGTTCACGACGGCAAAGCGATGGTGCAGGGCAGGAAAGGTATTCGCGTAAATACTCTCAAACAGCCCCATGAGGCTGAACTTCCCGCCCATCTCCTGGCGCACATCGTCGCAGAGGATCGTATAGCTTAACCGTGGTTTTATCTTCGCGTTCGTCATGCGGTACCTTAGCACACCTTTTTGGCAGCCGTCAATCTGTTTTTTCTTGACAAAATATCTCATTCAACGTAATTTATCCGCATTGTTATGACGCAATCGGACCACATAAAACTGCTCGAAAGCCTCCACCCCCTCGAAAACAAGGCGCTTCTCTCGTTTCAGCATGGAGAGGCCGTATCCGCATCCGAACTCCTGAAATCCTCGGGTCTCGATGAGTCCCGCTTAGACATGGCCTCGGGCTGGCTCCAGTCCAAAGGGCTGCTCGATGTCAGGGATGAGTCGATCACCTCGCTTGTTTCACTTACCGAAACAGGAAGGGAGTATCTGGAAAAAGGCACTCCCGAGATGAGGATCATCAATGCTCTCGGGGAAGGAAAACAGCTCACGGTAAAAGACATCATCCAGACCTGGGGCCTGGATCCGTCCGAGGTGAGCTCGGCCGTGGGCGCGCTGAAAGAAGCAAGCGTGGCGCGGATTGCGCAAGGCGGCATCCTGGCGCTCGTCCCGGGCGTGGACCTCTCGGCTTACGAGTTTTTGACTGGTCTTCTCAGGACCGTGGCCGGGAAAGACCAGAGTGATCTGACCTCGTTCTCCGAAGAACAGAGGTCGGCGATCAATACAAACTTCCACAAGCGCGGCAAGTCCAAGGGTCTCTTCCGCATTAACGAAAAGAAAAATCGCATATACAATCTTACGGTTGATGGGCAGGAATTGCTCCGCCTGATCAAAGAACGAGGTGTTGTTGCCGAAGAGGCTTCGGCGCTCACTCCCGAGATGCTGAAACAGGGCGCCTGGAAGAACAAGAAGTTCCGCGCCTACAACATCGCCCTCAACCCTCCGCGCCAAAGTATCGGCAGGAAGCATCCTTACAAAGAGTTTCTCGATTTTGTGAAATACAAGTTTGTCGGCATGGGGTTCGAGGAGATGCGCGGACCGCTGGTGGAGAACGAATTCTGGGATATGGACGCGTTGTATATGCCGCAGTTCCATCCGGCGAGGAACATTCACGATGTCTATTTTGTGAAGGAACCCGCAGCGTGCGGGAAGATTGAGGAACCCTTCGGCAAGCGGGTGGCGGCGGCGCACAAGGACGGCGGCAAGACCGGGTCAACGGGCTGGCGCTATCCCTTTGACATCGAACGCGCAAAGCGGCTGATCCTGCGGAGCCAGGGCACGGCTGTTTCGGCCCGCACCCTTGCATCAGGACCGAAGGTCCCGGGCAAATACTTTTCCATTGCCCGCTGTTTCCGGTATGACTCGGTTGACGCCACCCATGCGCCTGACTTCTATCAGGTCGAGGGTATTGTGCTCGG
>JANONA010000020.1:0-2452 GCA_031420575.1 Nitrospirota bacterium
TATCACAAGGCTGCCCCAAGCACTGGGGCAGCCTTTTTTTATCGTGCAGGTAAGGATTTCCTGCTTGTAATCTGACGATAACGTGGTATTGTTCATACACTTATGAAGGATGTAGAGGTATTAGTAAAGGCCGGTTGTTCGCCTGATGTCGTTGCTCACTGTATCGCGGTGTCGAATATCGCTCTTTCAGTAGCGGAGCGCGTAACAGCGCCTGTTGACCGGGAACTCGTAAGGCAGGGCGGCTTGTTCCACGACATCGGCAGATCGCGGACGCACGGTATCGGGCATGCCATCGCGGGTGTGGAGATCGCGAAGAGTCTCGGCTTTTCCGATGGGCTCCTCGACATCATCGAACGCCACATCGGGGCCGGCATTACAGCAAGCGAGGCAGTGCGGCTTGGGTTGCCTGAGAAGAACTATCTGCCGCTCACGGTGGAAGAAAAGATAGTTTCCTATGCCGACAATCTGGTCAGCGGAGTGAGGGAAGTGCCGTTTAATGAAGCGCTCGAAAGGTTCAAACATATTCTTGGACCTGATCATGAAGGTGTGGAGCTGTTCATAAAGCAGCACGAAGAGATACAGGGGTGGATGAAATAGATACCAGTGCGGAATGCGGAATAGTAATTCAAAATACAGATACGAGGGAAAAGGGCGATGAGCAATAAGAGAAGCGATGAGATGGAACCGGATGAATTTGATTTCAGCAAGCAAAAAAAGACCGACAAGGTCGTGCCGATCAAACTGACGGAGAACAGCAGGTTCAAATTCCGCTGCCACAAAGGCGTGTCGTGCTTTACCGCTTGCTGCAGCAATATCAACATCGTGCTGCCGCCTTACGACCTTCTGCGTCTCAGAAAGCGGCTCGGCTTGACGACCGAGGACTTCATCAATCAATATTGCGACATCGATATCCTCGCCAAGACCCTTCTCCCGGTGATAATCCTCAAGATGGGAACTGATGAAAAAAAGAGCTGCCCTTTTGTGACGCCAGGCGGCTGCACGGTGTACGAGGACCGGCCGAGCAACTGCCGCTACTACCCCGCGGGCATGGCCACGCTCCGGAAGAAGGATGCCGAGGGCGGTAAAGACGAATTCTACTTCATGGTCAAGGAAGACCACTGCAAAGGGTTCGAGGAGGACAAGGACTGGACCGTTGCCGAATGGCGCAAGGACCAGGGGGCTGACCTCTATGACGATATGAACCGCGGCTGGATGGAGGTCCTGATCAAGAAGAAGTCATTCGGCGAGAAAGAGTTCCCTGAGATCAAAAACCGGATGTTCTTTATGGTCAGCACGAACACCGATTACTTTCGCGAGTTCGTGTTTGGGAGCAGCTTTCTTGAGACCTACGATATACCGGCGGAGCGGATCGAGAAGGTCCGTACCGACGACGCCGAACTGTTAAAGCTCGGCTTCGAATGGCTCCGGTCGGCGATGTTCGCCGAAGAGACGCTTACGATCAGAGACGGCGTCGCCGAGGCGCGTAAGGACCGTTCTGACGCGGTGTTGAGGGAGGTCTACGGGAATCAGGATAAGGGCGAAGAGTAAGGAGACGGAATTAAGAAGACAGGAGACAGGAGACAGAAAACAGAAGACAGAATAAAACAAGGCTGCACGGAGGGGAATCCTTAGTTATTGATTAAATCGTAAGAACTGAAAATCCACCGCCGAGACACTGAGACGCCGAGTAGAACGTATTGAACCTAAATCCTGCAATCAGCCACGGACTAACACGGACAAAAGCAGTAATATGATTGGTATAGCCTATATTTTAAATTCACCAGAAAGGTGAACAGATTGTTATTTATAACTTATTGAAAAGTCAGATATAGTCCGTGAAAGTCTGTGGCTAAATGCATTTTTTAGGTTGAAATTAATGGGCTTTTCTCTGCGTCTCTGCGGTTAATAAATGACTTTTTACGAGATCATCACCGCGCCACTTTCACCACGATCTTCATGACCGGCGACGGTACGCGGCTTGCCAGCTTCGGGGCATGACCATCATCCGGCCAGAGCACGGCCAGCTCTCCTGCCTGCAAATATACCGGCGTCCATTTCCCCGCTGACACCGTGCCGAAGCAGATATCCTTGTCCGCTTCATATGCCTCGGTGATCGTCATTCGCTCCGACGGCGCCCAACCGATGACCTCTTCGCCGGACACGATAAACTGAACGTCAAGATACTTCCGATGGCATTCGAACTTCGGCGCGTCGGCCATTATTGTTTCATACCGCTGGACAAGAGCAAACACCCGGTCCCCGTCTATTTCAACCCGACCGTCAGGCAGGTTTTGAATGTCGTGTAACCGTAAAAACTCAATCGCCTTTTGCAGCGCGCGTGTCATCCCTGCCTGTTGTTCAATGTGCCTGAGGTCTGTTACTATCATGATAATCTCCTGTCAATATTGACGCGTTCGTAAAAAGTCGAAAAACGCACGATTTGTCATTTCGA
>JANONA010000021.1:0-16053 GCA_031420575.1 Nitrospirota bacterium
GTAAAATTAATGAACCCCGGTCCCGCTATCTCGGTCTTCTCGATGACCCCGTCTTCGTCCTGGATATTGGCAACGATGAGCTCGGCGATCTTCCGGGGAGGCATGGACTCGGACTTCGCCAGGGTCATGGCAAGCGTGGTCGCTAGGTCACCATGGCTCTTTTCCCTCGGAGTGTCGAGCGTGATTGCAGGCTGCGTTTCAAGCTTCAATTCGCCCTTTTCCCTGGCCCGGGCAAGGGCCTGGAGCAGGATTTCAGTCAGGGTTTGTTTCATCGATGATTGCGTTTTCCTCGGGGTTTACAAGTGAGGAAGTATATCGTATCTTTGAAAAAAGTCAATTAAATAATCCCTTTACTTAGCAAAACCAGTGTGGTATTTTACCGTACGCGGTACGAGGCGCGAACCTGACATGTGGGTCCAGATGAATGTAAATACCATCCTCTTCGACAGCAGGAACAGCAGCTACATCGTCGTGCTCAGGGATGAAACAGGGAGGAAAGTCCTCCCCATCTGGATCGGGGCGGCGGAGGGTAACTCCATCGCCCTGGCCATGAGCAATGTAAAAGCGGCCCGCCCCCTCACCCATGACCTGATTGTCGGCATCTTCGACCGCTTGGAAATCGAGATCGCCCGGGTGGTCATCAGCGATCTCATCGACAATACCTTCTACGCCTCGCTCTACCTCCTGCACAACAACAAGGAATTTCACATCGATTCCCGGCCCAGCGACGCCATAGCGATCGCCATCCGCATCAACGCGCCCGTCTTTGTGGAAGAGGAAGTGATCGCCAGGCAGAATTCCTCGACGATCGACACGTGGATGAAAAACCTCGGGGAGAGCGGCGGGACGGAATATAATGCGTAATTCAAAATTCAATATTCAAGATTCAAGGGAACACGTGACCTCTTCGCATTTGAATCTTGAATATTGAATTTTAAATTTGTTCTATATCCCCCATCTCGGCGACAGGTCGTTCTCGACCCCCATGCTGTCCAACACCCTTCCCGCGATGAAGTCAACCATATCCGCAACCCGCTTCGGATGATGATAGAAGGCCGGCATGGCCGGGATAAGGTGACACCCGAGCTCGGCGAGGACGAGCATGTTCCTGAGATGGATGGCCGAAAGCGGCGTCTCGCGCGGCACGATAATGAGCTTCCGCTTCTCCTTGATCATGACGTCCGCGGCGCGCTCAATGAGGTTCGACGCGAAGCCATTGGCAATGGACGCCAGCGTCTTCATGGAACAGGGGATCACGACCATGGCGTCCACCTTGACCGACCCGCTCGCGATGGTCGCGTACATATAATTCTCGTCATAGTACGTGATCTGCCCTTCCCTGGCCTCGAAGTGCCTTTCAAGCGCGAACTGGATATCGGTCTCCGAGCCCTTGAGCTTGAGCTCCGTTTCATCGTTCAGGATCGAGAGCCCCTCGCCGGAAATGCAGAGGTAGACGTTGTGGCCGCCTTTGATAAGCGTCTGAAGCACCCGATGGGCATACGGTGCGCCGCTCGCCCCGCTGATCGCTACGGTATAGGTTGACATGGTTCACCTCGTTCAAAATTCCAAATTGGATGCTTGCTTATTATCCCACCGGCTTCTTAATCGCAAGGCCCGACAACATCACGCTCGCCAGCATCGCCAGCCCCGCGCCCATACCGAAGGCCGCCGCCGCGCCGAACTTCTGCCAGACTAATCCGAAGAGCAGTGATGCCGGAAGCGCCCCGATCCCCACGATCAGGTGATAGAGGCCGAAGGCCGAACCGCGCAGATGCGTCGGGGCAAAATCCGCAACCAGCGCCTTCTCGACCCCTTCTGTCAGGCCGAAGTATATCCCATAGACCGCGAAGAGCGCCCAGGCATGCCACTGGCTGTTCGCAAAAGCGAACCCCGCATACACGAGGGCATAGACGACCCATCCGGCGACGATCACCTTCTTCCTGCCGATGCGGTCGGACAGGATACCTCCCGGGATCGAGAAACCCATTTTTACCACATGAAGCGCCACCCAAATCATAGGCAGGAGCGAGATCGGCACACCGAGCTGCTGGGCCCGCAGGAGAAGGAACGCATCCGTCGAATTTCCAAGCGTGAAGACGAAAATGATCGCCAGATACTTTCGAAATCCCGTGGACATCCCCGCCCACGCCGCCCGGAAGTTGAAACCGCTCGACGGGGCCTGTCGCGGCCCGTCTGTTGTTTTTTCCTTCAACCCGACAAAGAGCAGGAGCACTGCCAGCAGGCCGGGAATGAACGAGAGCAGGAAGAGCGTCTTAAGGTTCTCTTGGAGAGTACCCTGGAGAACAAGCAACAGACCGGTAGCAAGGAGCGGGCCGATAATGGCGCCGCCATGGTCCATGGCCCGGTGAAAACCGTAGGCCATGCCGCGAAATTCCGGAGGGGTTGAGTCCGCTATCACCGCGTCACGCGGCGACGCGCGCAGCCCCTTGCCCACACGGTCGGAGAAACGGAGCGCCAGGACCTGGGGCCAGGAGGTGGCGAGGGCGATGAGCGGACGGATGATATTCGAAATGGAATATCCGGCCACGATCCAACCCTTACGACGCTTAACACGGTCCGAGAGGTAGCCGGAATAGAGTTTGAGGAGAGCCGCGGTAGTCTCCGCGATCCCCTCGATGATCCCAAGCACAGCGGGTCCCGCGCCCAGCACGACCGTGAGGAAGATCGGCAGAAGCGGGTAGATCATTTCCGATGCGCCGTCGTTCAGGAGGCTCACGAACCCGAGGACCACGACGTTCCTGCTGAGTCCCTTGCGCCAGCCGGTTGTTGTTTTCGTTTCAGTCATTGCGGACATTAATGAATGCTGACTTTACCCGATTTAAGACTTTTTTTCAATAACCATATTCGCCCCGCGTGAAACGAGACAGGGGAGAGCTGTCACCGGCCGTTCATCGGCATAAAAATCTTGCTTTTTTAAAAAAGTTGCTATACAGTAACAAGGTGCATGTTGTCAATCATGCTATGTTAGGGAGGGACACTATTATGCCGGAAGCGGTGCTGGTCTCGAATGTTGAGGCAACGGAGAAACTCGGAAGTTATCTGGAGCAGTCGTTCAAAAAAGCGCAGTACCCGGAGATCACCCAGGCCATCGGCTTGCACTCCATTCTCATCGATCCGCTGCACACGTTGAAAGACCAGGCCAAGCTCTATCGCGGCATCCTGAACATGATCAAGGACCGGATCAGCGGGAGCAAAGGGAAAAGCTACGGGGCCTGGTATGCAGGCTTCCCGACGCTCATGGACGAGCTGGCGTCCTCAAAACAGGTTGTGACCGACAAGGCGACCGTGGATGTCATAGCATCTCACCGGGAGGCCTACGGGGCCTTCAAGTCTGTTGATGACTTTTTCTTCTGGGCCCTTGACGACCGGAAGCTGTCCCTGGACCAGATCGTGAAATATATCGAGAAAACCGCGGAAATGCGGAAAACGTGAATAACACCGATGTCACCCTGACCGTCGGCGGATTTATCGTCGGCCTGGGGGCAAGCATACCGGCGACCTTTCAGGAGTTGACGAACGTCATACTAAGCGCGCAAGAACAGGTGCTTTCCTCTACCGCTTATGAATATGACGGAAAGCAACGGCTCAGTCGCATGAAGACATTCCTGCCCACTGATATCTCGCGCGAAATAATAAAGACGGATTTTTTCTACGCCGATGAAAACGCCGCCGTCCCGTACAAGACGGAAATTACAAGCCGGCCTGAAGGCGCGGTGAGAACGATTCCCTAACCCGCATAAAGCGGAATTGCAAAGTGCAAAGCGCAAAATGCAAATTTGACGTAACTACTCAGGTAGTTTTCGCTTAAAGCCGTCATTCCCGAACGATTTTATCGGGAATCCAGGGGTTCATAAAAGACACTGGGTCCCCGATAGGGGCACTCGGGGACGACGAATCGGGAGACCTGAGAAGCTGTGAATAAATTAAAATATATGAGATTTTCTGAAAAAATAACCAATAAATTCAAGGGTGATATTTCTCGAAATTAGCATAAAATGAATTACTTCACAGCTTCTGAGTAGTTACCATCCATTTTGAGTAGAATTTGATTCCTTAGTTACTACCAACTATTTTATCGATAAACGTCTTTTCTGTGGCCGATGCGATCTATCCGGATCGTCTCCTCACCGTCGAATATCTCATAGATAACACGATATGGCCTTACAACAAACTTCCAAAACCCGTCAAATTCGCCGCGCAACGGTTCACCCTTTTTCCGTGGAGCTTCGGCGATCTCGTTTTCAATTGCATCAACAATTCGCTTCGCTTGCTTTTTGTCGATGCGCTTCAGGTCTTTTTCAACCGACGCCTTGTAGGTTACATTATAGGCCAAGTCTCTTTCTCATATCCTTCGACGTGATCGTCTTATCAGTGTGATCTTTGGCCCGCGTCATTGCTATTTCGTAATCGGCCCGCTCATCGAGGTAACGCTGTATTGCTTCTTTTGCAAAAAAGCTTTTCGTGCGCTTAGTGCTGCGCGCGAGCTCTTGAAGACGCGCCTCGGTATCTTTATCTAATCTAACTGCCAACATAGTACCCCTCCTCTAAAACCGTTATCAGTGTATTACAAAGCTAACGTCAAGTCAAGCGTTATTTGGCTGCGTGTCAAACAAAAAAGGCCCCATCCGTTTCCGGATGAGGCCTTTCAAATTTAATCCCGGCGTCCTGCTCTCCCGATCTACCCTAATCAAATCTCCAAAACCCCAAATAACCGAATGACCCAATAACCTACTGTCCGGAGCGCACGGGCCACACGTAGATGAAGCCGGACTTACCGCCGTTGATCACGTAGCCGTCGAACATACGGACGATCCATGCGAACGCTGTATCGCCCGCATACGTAGTAGACGACCAGTACCAGTCGGCCTGCGCGTTGCTGAAACCCTGGCTATTCAGCCAGGTGGCGCTGTTGGCTTGTTCCGCGTTTACAAAACTCTCCAGCTCATTAACGTTCGGCAGACGCCAGTCGGTGTGGCCGCAAAGGTCCAAGCCGTCGGCATAGTCCAGCGCCACCTGCCACGCCCTTGTGGTGGAATCCGGCGTCTTCACCCACATAAGCCCGGTGAGGTTGTCGGTTACGCAGTCAACCTCTCCGCCTGTGCCAACCGTAAACCTCGGATTCGGCCAGGCAACGCCTCTCTGCAAGCCTCCGTCGTCGATCGTCCCGGTGCCGTAGGATGTGACCTGCCCGCTCTTGGGAATATCCGCGGGAGCGGCATAAACCACGGCAGTCGCAAAAACCGTTAAAACTATGCACAGGATAATTTTCTTCAACATTTTGTTTCCTCCTTTGTTTGAATGCCTTTACCTCTTTGCAAATTCGCATGCATACCTTGAGTTCTTCAATGGCGTCCCTGAGTGTAGTAAGCGTAGCAAGCCTGTCCCTTTCGGAATTCGCCCTGATGATCAGCCGCACAACCGCGCGGGACAGGTTCCTCAAGTCCGTGCCCAGGGTGTACTTGTGGTACCTCGAAAAACCCCTGACGATGTTTTCGATGTATATGGCCAGGTCCATCGCCTTTTTATAGATAGGCAAATGCTCATATTGCGCCATGTCAAGTCAAAACCCCAAATAACCGAATGACCCAATAACCTACTGTCCGGAGCGCACGGGCCACACGTAGACGTTGAGGGACTTACCGTCGAAGTCCACGTCGCCGTCGAACATATCGACGAACCACGCGCGCGTTGTATTGCCCGCATACGTAGTAGACGACCAGTACCAGACGGCCTGCGCGTTGCTGAAACCCTGGCTATTCAACCAGACGTCCGTGCTCGTCACGCCGTAATTAGCAAGGCTGCGGAGTTCCTTTCTGTTCGGCAGACGCCAGTCGGTGTGGCCGCAAAGGTCCAAGCCGTCGGCATAGTCCAGCGCCACCTGCCACGCCCTTGTGGTGGAATCCGGCATCTTCACCCACATAAGCCCGGTGAGGTTGTCGGTTACACAGTCAGCCTCAGCGCCTGTGCCGACCGTAAACCTCGGATCCGGCCAGGCAACGCCTCTCTGTAATCCTCCGTCATCTATCGTCCCGGTACCGTAGGATACTATCTGGCCGGTCTTGGGGAGATTGATTGCCGATAGTCTTACGGTTACGGTTACGGTATATGCCGCGGTTGTGCTGTCCGCGGCAGTGACCGTGTAGGTCACCGGGCTCGTGAAGTTGTTCTGCGTCGTGCCGCTGACCTGGACAGTCGTTCCCACCTTTACGCTTGAGCCTGTGGTCACGAACGTCGCGACCAGGGCGGTAACGTTTGTGCCGTACGGCATGGTTACCGATATGGTCTTTGCCGTTTCATTGATCGTCCCCGCAACCCCGTCAAGGGAAAAGGCGGTGATGGCCTTTGCAGAGCTTGAAGCCGGCGAATCCCCTCCCCCTCCGCTGCTGCAAGCGACCGCTATCAATGATAAACACAAGACCAATGCCGCAAAAATCCCGAAACGTCTCTTTTCCATAATCAATTACCTCCTTTTTTTATTTGTTCGCAACGCTGAATAATAAAATCCCCCTTACGTCCCCCTTTTTCAAAAGGGGGAAACAGGGGGACTTTTCCCAAAGACACAAGCAACGGCACAAAACAAAAAACGCCTCTCCCGGGCAATGCTCAGGAAAGGCGTTTCACAGACAGCGCTATAGAAGATGGTATTATTTTGAGTTGAGTTGAGTTGAGTTGAGTTGAGTTGAGTTGAGTTGCAGAAGACGTGCCATTTTGAAGTCCCCCGGGTTTATCTGGAGCGACGCTGTTTGACAAAAGGAACTTGAACTTGAGTTATATTTTCTCTATTACTGAGGTTATTTATAGCACACGCTTTCAGAAAAGCAAGGTAAAATTCACCTTATCCTGAAAAAAGCATTTAGCCGCGAATGAACGCGAATTGACGCGAATTTTCAAAAACTTGAACCAAATGCACGAGTCCTCTAACTGGTGAATCATCAGAAAGAGTAAGATGCCTTTGTTTTTTCAGTCTTTAACCGTGTTCATCCGTGGTTCAACTGCCGTTTTTAGGATTATCCGTAAGCCTTCAGTTACAGGGTATCCGGCCCCCCCCGCTTACTACATTGCGGGGGCAGGCCTGTGTGTCATCCACGAATGATGCACTCGTAAAAATACTTGATGATGTTTTCCGTCAAATCTTCGCATAGCAGTTTCTCTTTCATAAGTACGTCCGTGTCGCTTAGACGCGCCTACTTTTGGCAGTCCGTGGCTAAATCAGTTTATCATTTTACATTACAAGATTTATTTGCCTCATGACCTCTTCAACCGTTATCTCCTCCATACAGCGAACACCAATCCCGCATTTCCTCTTAAAACACGGTGAACAGGGTATCCCCGCGCGTACGACCACATGCGACGGGCCGTAGGGCCCGGTCCTCCAGGGCGCTGTCGGCCCGAAGAGCGCCAGGACCTTCGCGCCCGCCGCGGCCGCAAGGTGCATGGGGCCCGTGTCGGTGGTGATAAAGAGGTCGGCAAGCGACGCGAGCGCGGTTAGTTCCTTCAGCGTGGTTTCCCCTGCCCAGTTCCATGCTTTTTCGTTCATCATCGAAAGAATCCGGTCGTTGACCGCGCCGTCATCAGAACTTCCCGTAAAAATGACCACGGCGTTTTTCTCTTTTATCAGCCTGTCCGCCAGCTCGGAAAAATTCCGCTCAGGCCAAAGCTTGGTCTTCCATCGCGCCACCGGATTCATGACCACGAGCGGCCTCCCCCGCAAATTCAGGCCTTTGATTTTTCCTCTGATCGCGACGACCTCACGCTCGATAGGGAGCGTACATGCCGGAGAAGGGTCCTGTGCGCCCAGGTAGCGCGCCACATCGAGATACCGTTCGAGCGCATGTTTTTCACTGGCGTAAGCCGGTAAGCGCTCATTCAGGAACAGATACGAGAGCTCGCGGGTGCGGTCAAATCCGATCTTTCGTCCGGCACGGGCCAGACCCGCGAGCATCCCGCTCTTGAAAAGCCCCTGAAAGTCGATAACGATATCGTAGCGGGTGCGTCGCAGTTCCCGGATGAACCGAATGATAGCGCCGATACCCCCTGCAAAGGTGAGCGGGTTCCTCAGCATACGGAGCCATGTTTTCCGGCGTGACACTAATAGCGTAGTGATGAGCGGATGGCCTTCGAGGATACCCGCGGCGGCATCTTCGACCACCCAGGTGAGCTCACTCTCAGGATAGATACTCTTGATCGCCTCCAGCGCGGGGAGCGTCTGCGCCACATCGCCGATGGCGGAAAGTTTTATGAAAAGAATTTTCATGGCCTGCATATGCCGGCAATCATAATCCATCCAAAAGATACAGTCAACAAAGAAACTCCCGCCATTTTTTGACGGGCTTGTCCTTTCACGGGAAATATGGTACAACACGACATGCGAAACATTTTCGGGGCAGGACTGCTGATCATACTCGTCATCACGAGCATCACGCGCAACACCGTGTGGACAAACGATAAAACGCTCTGGACCGACGCCGCCCAAAAATCACCGTTGAAAGCGCGGGGCTATAACGAGATCGGACTGTACGCGATCCAGGTGCATGATTATGCGCTGGCGCTCAGCGCATTCACGAGATCCCTCCAGCTCAACCCCTATATGTTGAATGCCTATATCAATATCGGCCTCGCCTACGAGGGCCTGCGCCAGACAGACCTGGCGATCCTCACGTACCGGAAGGCCATCAGTATGGGGCCGGACGATCCCACCGCCTATTACAATATGGGACGGCTGTACTATGAAAAGAACGACCGGGCTAAGGCGCTGGAACTGTTCCTGAAAGCCCGTGACTTAAACCCCCTTGAGCCTGATGTGCATCATTTCCTGGGGTTGATCTACCGCGATAGGGGGAAAGGCGAGCAGGCGTTGGAAGCGTTCCGAAGGCATACTGAGCTCAAATAAGGGACACGTTCCTTATTGCGAACCGTTTTTTAACTTGCATTTTGTCGTAGTTTTGCTACAATTTTAATGAATTGTAACTACTCAGGCCGGTTCTGAATAGCCCTTGTAGGGCAACCCTTTAGGGTTGCTTCTCACGTGCGATTCGGCGCGGCCCGCATGACTGCAAGGCTAAAGCCTTGCCCTACATTAAACTACCTGAGTAGTTACGTTTTTACGACTTCATCAATACAGAGGAGGTTGCCCCATGCCTAAAGGCAAAGCCAAAAAAAAGAAACCCGCTCCCGGAAAACCCGCCAAAAAAGTTCTGAAAAAGAAAGCTGCCAAAAAAGCAACAAAGAAAAAAGCCGCTGCAAAGACCAAACGCGCGCCCAAACAGGCGATTCCGACCAAATCCTTCATGGTTGAACCTGGTCCTCCGCCACAGGGCATCCCGCCCGTGGAAGAGCCTGCTCAGCATGAAGAGGCCCTCGGCACGGTGACCCATTACTACAGCCATCTTGGCGTGGCTGTGATCCAGCTCAACAAAGGCACGCTCAAAACAGGCGATACGATCCGCATTGCCGGCCATTCCACGGATTTCACCCAACCGGTGGAGTCCATGGAGTACGAGCACCAGCACATCGACCAGGCCGCGGCCGGCCAGAGCGTCGGTCTTCGGGTGAAAGACCACGCACGTCAGCACGATATCGTGTATCTCGTGAAATAGCGCCGTGTTCCGTCAGCTTTTCCAAAGGAGCTCATCATCCCGACTATCCACGGCAACATAACCGGCCTCAAGCCCGCTGAAATAAAGAGTCTCGAACGTCTCTACCGCAGGAAGATGCCTCCCAACACGGTCATCACTCCCGAGGCCGCTCGCGCGCTCTCTGAAGCGTCAGCCGGGATCGGCAGACAGGTCGGCCTCATCATCGACCGTTCCGGCGGCATCCGGAACGTGCTTGTCGGCACGAACCATGATATTCTTATCCCCGACCTTTCGGAGCATCGGCTCGGCGCCAAACGCCTTCGCGGCGTACGCTTCATCCACACGCACCTGAAAAACGTCCCGCTCAACCAGGAAGACCTCACGGACCTGGCGCTCCTCAGGTTAGACATGATCGCGGCCCTCTCCGTCGATCCCAACGGGATTCCCGGAACCATCTCAATCGCCTATCTGATTCCGCCGAATCCCGAGGAGAAGCTCTACGAGGTACTGCCGCCGCGGTCCGTGCATGCGATAACCATGGATGTATCGGAATTTATCGCGGATATCGAGCGTCAGATGGAGCGGGCGCAGGCTGCTCTCGAAGTCGCCAAAAAAGACCGCGCCATCCTCGTGAGCGTATCGAAAAAGAGCAAGCACGAGCAGGAAGAGTCCATCGAAGAGCTCAAGGAACTCGCCCGTACGGACGGAATCACCGTCCTCGATACCGTGATCCAGCGGCTGCACGACGTCAATCCGAAATATCTTCTCGGCGAGGGCAAGCTCAAGGAGCTCATCATACGCTCGCAGCAGCTCGGCGCGGACCTGATCGTCTTTGATCAAGACCTCTCGCCGGCCCAGGTCAAGGCCATCGGCGACGTCACCGAGATGCGGGTCATCGACCGGACCCAGCTTATCCTCGATATCTTCGCGCGCAGGGCGCACAGCGGCGACGGCAAGGTGCAGGTGGAACTTGCCCAGCTCAAATATCGGTTGCCCAGATTGTCGGAACGGTCGACAGCCCTCTCGCGGTTAACCGGCGGCATCGGCGGAAGAGGCCCGGGCGAAACACGGCTCGAGATCGACATGCGCCGGGCGCGGGACAAGATACGGAGGCTGGAGAAACAACTTGAGGCCCTCGGAAAAGCGAGAGCTCAACGCCGGGAACGCCGCGTGAAAAGCGACATCCCCATCGTCTCGATCGCGGGCTACACAAATGCGGGCAAGTCAACGCTGTTCAACGCACTGACGCGATCGGACGTGAAGGCGGAGAACCTGCTCTTTGCCACGCTCGACACGGCCACGCGCAGGCTCCGCTTCCCCCGCGACCGCGAGGTGGTCATTACCGACACCGTGGGGTTCATCAAAGACCTGCCAAAGGACCTGCTCGGCGCATTTCGCGCAACCTTGGACGAGATGCAGGATGCGGATTTGATCCTGCACGTCGTGGATATCGGCAATCCGCGATTTGAACAGCAAATGAATTCGGTGAATACTCTTCTCCAGGAGCTCGGCCTTGAGCATATTCCCCAGCTCGTCGTGCTGAACAAAACCGACCTCGTGAACCCGCTCTGGGCAAAGGCCATCGCGGCCGGATTTCACGGAGTGGCTTGTTCGGCGATCAAACCGGAGACGTTCGGAAATTTATTGCGGGAGATTGAAAAAAGGGTATGGGGGCAAGACCGTTCAGAGTACGGAGTTCAAGGTTCAGAGTGAAAAGTTGGTATTTTCCGGATTGTCGAGGTCAATCCCATATCATCACAGAGCCGTCAGCGCTATCAGGGGAAAAGGTTGAACCGCACAATCGCCCAGACGGCCGAGACACCGTCCCTCCATCCTATCTTTTTCCCCTCTTTATACGACCTGCCTCCGTAGGATATGCCGACCTCGAAGACGCGATAGCGCGCTCTGGCGATTCGCGCGGTGATCTCCGGTTCAATGGCGAACCGGTTCGAGACAAGTTTCGGGCCGATGTCCTGGATCACTTTCCGGGTGAAAGCCTTGTAACAGGTCTCCATATCGGTGAGATAAAGGTTCGTGAAGGCGTTCGAGAACGCTGTCAGCATCTTGTTCCCCACGTAATGCCAGAACCGGAGCACTGCATGGGAGCGGCCGCTCATGAAACGCGACCCGTACACTACATCAGCCCTCCCGTCGATCAGCGGCTTGAGCAGGTCGGCGAACTCACTGGGATCATACTCCGTATCAGCGTCCTGGATCACAATGTAATCGCCGGTGGCCGCGGCAAAACCTGTCCGGATCGCCGCTCCCTTGCCTTTGTTCCGTTCGTGGTAGAGTATGCGGTATTTGTCCGTGTATTGCTGTTTCAGGACCTCGCGGGTGCCGTCCGTGGACGAATCATCTATTATGATTATTTCTTTCCGCATTTCCCCCGGCAGCCGCGCGGCCTCCACCTTCTGGAGGATATTATGAATAGTCCTGATTTCATTGTAAACAGGGATCACCACGGACAGTACGGACATGTTTTCAACTCCTTTTCAGGAAAGAGCGTCTATAAATCTTTTCATGAGAAACTTGAAATGGTGAAATGATTTGATCTCGCTCAGGATGTTCCAGATAATGCGCGGCCGCAGATAAAAGCGGAGGTATACCCTTCGTTGAAGCCGTTTGATGTCTTCCACCCTGACATTGGGGTCGGCATATGCCACATCATGCACAAAAAAACGGTCCCAGTCGATGTTCTGAATCTTGCCTTCCGCTTTCAGTTGATTCCAGAGCGCGCTCCCGGGCAGGGGCATGAAATTATTGAACTGCGCCCGGTCAATTGGAAGCTCCAGGGCAAATGAGGCCGTTTGCTTCATGTCGTCGAGAGTTTCTCCGGGGATGCCGAACAGAAAGAACCCCGTGGTCTTGATCTTCACGTTCTTGAACAACTGAAGTTTAGTCCTTACCAGCTCCGGGCTCAGCCGCTTTTTTGTCAGGTCCATGATCCGCTTGGTCCCGAACTCTATGCCCAGGGCCAGGGAATAACAGCCGGACAGTTCCATCTCCTTCAACATACCTTCTTCGAGGCTGTCGATCCTGACGCCGGACGGCAGGCTCCAGGTCATGTTGAGGTTTTCCTTCAGCAGGCGGCGGCAGAACTCCATGACCAGGGTACGGTGAGCGGTAAAGTTCTCGTCCTCTATGTGAAATTCACGGATGCCCCTGGTTTTAAGGTATCTGAGTTCCTCAATAACATTGTCTATCGAGCGTTTTCTGACCTTGGGCCCTGTTATCGTCTTCCCCGCGCAAAAAGTGCACTGAAAAGGACATCCTCGTGTAATCATGATCGGCGCGGTAGGGAACCGCTTCGTGAAGGCGCCGTGAGGGGCTTCCGGATAGGTTTCTGGCAGGACGATGTCCCAGGCCGGCATAGGCAGACTATCCAGGTCCTCAATGTAACAGGGTTCATTCATCCTGATACGCCCGCCATCCCTGTAAATGAGCCCCGGGATACCGGAGAATTCCCTGCCCTTGCAGGCAAGGCAGTCCAGAAAGCGGGGAAATCCCGTCTCTCCCTCGCCTTGAAAGGCAAAATCCAGGTCCGTAAGATAGCGCATGGTCCCTTCAGGGTCCCCCGAAGGGTGGGCGCCGCCGGCAACGGTTATTGTCCGGGGTGAACAGGATTTGACCAGGGCAAGATGGCGCTTCACGGAATTGAGATCATAGGAAAAAACCTGAAAACCTATCACATCGTAATGCCGCTCCTGAATAACACGGGCAAAGTCATCATAAGTCATCCGCTCTTTAAGACAGTTGAGTATGGATACGTCATGACCTGTCTGACGGGAGACCGCGGCAAGATAGCCGAGCCCGAGGCTCGGCATCACAACATAGGACCGGTTGATGGGATTAACGAGAAGTACTTTCATATCATCTTATTGCGTTACATAGTATATGAAGCCTCGTATAATGTCAAAGAAATTATATTGATTTGCGGCCGGAATTCTGCTATGTTCACGCGGTATGGAATGGACTCTGGAACATTTGCTGACACCGCCTCCCATTATGGGAGTAACCATTAACACTGTCATGTTGAACCCCGCAATGCGGCCGGTTCTGTACGCAACCATCGTCATTTCCTGCATCACCGGCCTTCTCTTCTTTCTCCACGCGCGAAACCGCTTCCTTCAGGCGCTCAAAAAATCACTCGTGGTCTCGTTTTTCGCATCCGGACTCCTATATGCCGTCCATGCGGACGTGGGCTGGACGACCTGGGTCATCCGGGACATCCATGCCTTCGCCGGCAGGACGACCGATGAGAAGCTTCTAAACATGGAGGGAAGGTACTATGACTTTGTCCGTCTATCGAAAAAGTATCTCCCCGATACCTATATGCTATACTCATCGAACAGCTATCTTGCGCTGAGGAGCGAATACTTTTTCCTTCCCGCCAGAAAACGGGAAAATGCGGACGTCATCGTCGTGCTCGCTGACAACGAAGCCCGGTATGACAGCGCCCAGCGGACCCTGACGCGAGGAACTGTCCGTTATACGAATGTGGAGCCCCTCCTGCTGTATCTGCCTGACGCCTATGTGGTGAAAAAACAATGATCATGACCACGCTGATCGCTATTCTTCTGCCGCTCACTCTCGGGTTTTTCGTCATTGCCCTCGTGCTCAAGGAGGAACCTGAAACAGGCCTGCTTGAACGGCTGGCGCTTGCCTACCCGCTCGGCCTCTGCTTCGTGACCATGCAGATGTTCCTGCTCGGCCTTCTCAGGATTCCATTGACGGTGGTAACTACAACTCTGCCGATAGCCATCGAGATACTGGCCCTGCTTTTCTGGGCCAAAAGAAGCGGCGTCAGGATTGCTCTCAAGCCATCATCGGGACTCCTTCGCGAAATCACCTCAAGCACGCATCATTGGCTATACCGAACCGCTCTCGCGGTTCTTATGATCTGGGCAGGGGTCAAGATCGGATCCGTTTTTCTGGAAACAGGGCTCAGGCCCATTTTTGCCTGGGATGCCTGGGCGAACTGGTCCGCGGGCGCAAAAGCGTTTTACTATTCTCAAAGCCTGCTCCTGGACGCGCCCGCTGCGGACTTTTTCGGTCGCGGAGTGGTATCACGCATTACCGCCTACCCGCTCCACAACACGTTAACCCAGGTGTGGCTTGCCCTGTGGGCGGGAAGTTTTGACGAGGTGCTCGTAAAGTTCTCAAGCCCCTTCTATCTTCTAACAGCCGCTCTGTATCTTTACGCCGTGATTGCCAGAGAGACCAGCCGGATAATGGCCGCAGGGATGCTTGTCATTTTCCTCGGTTCACCGCTCCTGTCCTATCATGCAATAGAACTTTACAGCGACCTGCCGCTGGGAGTCTTTATTCTTTTCGCGATCGGATCGTTTTTGCGCGTGCTGCGGGGGAAAAACGAATATCTGCTTTTGACAGGCTTGTTCTCAGCGGGGGCGCTCTTCACAAAAGATGAAGCGCTCTTCTTTGCAATACCTCTTCTTTTTGCCTGCATACTCCACATTGGCCGGATGCCGGCGCTTGCGGGTACCAGAAAAAAGCTCCTCCTCCAACTGCTCATTCCCCTTTCCCTGGCCATCCCCTGGTTTCTGTTCAAGCTCACGCACAAGCTAACCCTCGGCGCCGAAATTATTTCTTTTTCATTTACGTTCCAGCCTGACGTCATTCTCTCCATACTGACTTCGTTCGCGCAACTCGACAACTTCAATGTGATGGTGGTTTTCTTCGGTATCTTCCTGATAACGGCGGGGAAACCGAAACGGGAACTTGTCCTCATCTTAATCCCCATCGCCTGTTTAGCGGCATTTTTTGTGCTGGTATATTCCTGCACGTCCTTCTACTATGAAACATTCATGCTTGGAACTGTTCTTAACCGCAATGTTCTTGTGTTCTATCCGGTCCTGTGCCTGCTCAGCGCCCTGCTGATAAAAAGGATTCTCTCGGCAACCGAGACAGGCAACCCCGTCCACTCCAATCGTAACCGCAAAGGCGGATAACTCAGGAGCCGACGCCCGTATTTTTCTCTCTCCGATACCGCTGTACAGCCCACAAAAACATGAAATACGATATGACAGCCGCAATGCTCCCGACCACGAGCGTCCCCGCAATATATGGCCAGAGATATGGTTTTAAGATAACGTAGGCGTTTGAAATGCTGAGATTATTCCATTCTATGTGAGGGGAGGCAAGATCGTCACCCGTGATCTTTATGCCGAACCAGATGCAAAACCCGTACAGAGGCACGATCGTCCAGGGATTGTTGATGAATGCAGCGGTGAACATAACCAGCTTATTGAGTCGAAACGCCCATGCGAGGAATATGCAGAGAATAATATGCAGACCGATGGTCGGTGAAAATGCGACAAAAATGCCGACTGCAAAAGCGAGCGCGAGCTTGTGCGGCGAATCATCTAATTTCATCAGGGCGCGTATACGCTCTCGAATATAGGTCGTCATAGTATGCCGCTCTCGGGGTCTTTCA
>JANONA010000022.1:0-4310 GCA_031420575.1 Nitrospirota bacterium
GCGCAGGACCTTTTTACCAAGGGAATTCGGGAGATGATCTTTATCCCCGGGCTAAAGGAGGAGGAGCTGCTCCAGCTCTGTCAGGCCCTTGCCCTGTCAGCGGAGGGCCTGGCGATGAAAAACGGGATATCCTCGATCCTCTGGGAAAAGGGCGCCGAGCATATCAAGATTACCGAAGGGGGTCTTGACGAAGTCATTACCACGGAGTCGGAAAAAGGCCCGGAGGACCAGGCTATTGCTGAACCTGTTGGCGGCGTTAAGGACGCGGCGGCAATGGAAAAAAAGAAGGTTGTCTTCGGCCGCACATTAGTCCTGGGCGACCTTCTATCTGATCCTTCGGGATTCGGCGCCGGCATGGTTGGTCTCGCCAGGCGGACAAAGGCTGAACATGAAAGCGTGGAGGACCGCCTCTTCACCCTGTATCAGGAAGCGGGGCGCAAGATCGGGGCGGAACAGCCGGACCAGAGCGAAACCTTGTTTCAGGGGCTGGCCGACTCAGCCCTTGCCCTCGAATCGCCGTTGCGCGAGGGGCTTATTGCCGGAAAACTGTATGGAGGTCTTGACGCTGAAATCTCCGACGCGCAAGAAGCGGAGGCTGCGGAGCATTTGCCCAGCCCGATGCAGGAAATTCAGACCGGACGTTTTTCCAGCGCCTGGAATACTCAGCAGGTATCGACGCTCCTGAAAAAAGCGGCGTCAAAGAAGGCCGCGCAATCGCCCCCAGCGCCGTCTTCCGCGGAAATACCAATCGCGCCGCTTCCCCCGGACCTGATCGCGATCGCGAAGCGGCTGGCGGAGTACAGCCCTGAAGAGTTGACCGAGCTCGAGGCTATTGGCAGGCTGGGGATGGAGTCGGACATTATCGAAGCTTCCGTCCGGACCCTCCTTTCGCTGCTCAGCAGCGTCAGGAATCCTCTTCGGACAACCCCGACAGAGAAGGAAATAGACCTTTTTTCCGGCGTTGTTCACCAGCTCGAGGACCTGCTGAACTATCTTCTGAAGAAAAAGGATTTTGCTTTTGCCGGTCAAATTATCGAGGCCTTTCATCGTCCCGTGGAACCCGCGTTCCAACCTCGCATGAGAGAGGCCCTTAAGAAGACGGCGCCCAGGAACATCATCGTTTTGGCGATTGAAGATCTCCGGAAATACCCCAAAGAATCCCCTGAATACCAGTCAGCCCATGCCTACGTGTCAAACCTCTCGGCCCAGGCAATTGACATTATTCTGGAGTTCCTGGCCACGGAAGAGGACAAGGCGACACGGATCTTCCTCCTCGATCTGGTGAAGGATATTGCCACGAACCAGATCGCCTTGCTTGGGGAGCATCTCTCGGATCGTCGCTGGTATTTCGTGCGGAACATCGTGAGCATCCTGGGAGAGTGCAAGACAGACCAGTCCATCGTCATGCTCCGGAAGGCGGCGGACCATGAGCATATCCGGATCCGGGAGGAAGTGATCAAGAGCCTGCTCAATATCGGCGGGAAAAAAGCGTCCGCTGCCATGGCTAAGTTTCTGCGGGACAAGGACGTTTCCATCCAACTGATGGCTATCCGCGCGTTCGCCCAGCTGACGGGCATTGTCGCGGAGGAGTTGGTTCCCCTGATGAGTTTCCTGGATGACCGTCCGATCACGAAGAAGGACCATGCTCTTACGCTTGAGGCGATCCAGACTCTCGGGAAGAGCGGCGGTACTGACGCGGCGGTATTTTTGACAAGATATGAGCGCAGCCGGTGGTGGAAGTCGCGGAAGCTTCAGGGAGAGCTCAAGGACGCGGCGCTCCGGGCCATGGAAAACATCAGGAAGAGAGGGGAACATGGCGGACGAAAAAAAGGATAGCCAGGGAGACGCAAGACAGTCTTTTTTCGCGAAGCAGCAACTGCTCGATTCGGCCAGGACCGCCTTCCAGCAGATGTCGGCGATCATGAGGAACGAGTCCCTCTATCCCGCGGAACACTCGATCCTGATAACCTCCGCGGATAAGCTTCTAAAAACGATCGAAGCGCTCTTGTTGGGCCGGAAAGACGTGGCGTTCTACATGGTGGGGGGGGAACTGTTTTTTGAGACCCTTGCCGTGCCGATCGAACAAAGCCTCTCGCCGCTCCTGGAGCAATTTGCCGGTGGGAATATCGGCGCAATCATTTTTCATCCGGGTCTTACGTCGCGGGAACTGACCTTGTTTGCCGGCCTGATGAACAAAGAGCCCTCGCGCCTTATGTCCGAGGGAGGCAACAGGGGCCTGCTCTCGAAACAGGGGATCACGCATATAGACCTTCACCGCGTGCTGCTCACCGATAGAAAAGACGCCGGCGTCATCAAGGAGGGTAAAAAAAAAGCCGCCGAGGTTTATCAGGACGCCATCGAAGCGGTGAAGGAACTGGTCCAGTCCATCCATCGGGACAAGACGGCGAACCTGCGCAAAATTAACTCGATTGTTCAGACCATGGTTGATAACGTTCTGGAGAACCGGGACTCCCTCGTGGGATTGACTAACCTCAAAATGTATGATGAATACGCCTACGCCCACTCGGTGAACGTGTCGATTCTCTGTGTTTCACTCGGGACCTTTCTGTCTTTTGAAAAGCCGCAGATCGCTATACTCGGCGCCTGCGGGCTTATGCATGACATCGGCAAGGTGACTGTCCCGCATGAGGTCATCAATAAACCGGGCAAGCTCACCGACGATGAGTGGGAGCAGGTGAAGCGGCATCCCATCGAGGGGGCTTTACTTCTTTCCGACACGCCGGGACTGTCCAGGCTGGCCATGGTGGCGGCCTACGAGCACCATCAGCATGGCGATGTCCGCGGTTATCCCAAGGTCGAGGGCGAACTCAAGCAGCACCTTTTTTCGCAAGTCGTGTCCATTGCCGATGCCTATGAAGCGCTCACGGCCGCCCGGGTGTATTACAAAGCCCAGATGCCTCCCGACAATGCCATGCGGATCATGATCTCCAAGCGGGGATTGGCCTTCAATCCCGTCCTTGTCAAGGCTTTTGTCAAGATGATCGGCATCTTTCCCATCGGCTCGCTTCTCAAATTAGATACGGGCGAGGTTGGGTTGGTCATGCATCAGACGCAGGACCTCATGCGTCCCCGCGTTCTGATTCTCAGCGCGTTCGACGGATCGGAAAAGGAGACCGGCGCGAACGTCGGTCTTCTGGAGACCGTGAGCGGACACTATGCGCGCTCCATCGTCGGTACGATCGATCCCCTTGCCGCCAGGATCGATATCAAGCGCTATCTCGATTAATACCCTCGCGCTTTTCTCTTGATTTTACCGGTATGTACCGGATATAATTGATTTTAGACACGGCTATTTCCGAGTTGTCTTACTCTGGGGAGTTTAAAACGCCATGGCGGAAAAAAAGTTCGAGACAGCGCTGGCGCGGCTGGAGGAGCTCGTACAGGAGCTTGAGCAGGGAGATCTTCCGCTGGAGCAGTCGCTGAAATTATTCGAAGAGGGGATCAAGCTCTCGCGTGTCTGCAACACCCGGCTGGAAGAGGCTGAGCGAAAAGTCGAAATTCTGCTCAAAGATAAGGGAGGAAATATAAAATCCCAACCCTTTGAAGAACAGGAAGAAAAGTAAGAAAAGTAAGGGGAACAATTACAAGTTCTAAATCACAAATCCCAAATTACAAATAATGACCAATGACCAAACCTCAATAACCAAACAGTTTGGAACTTGGTACTTGGAGCCTCTTGCAAAAGTCCCCTTTTGTGTCATTCCGAACAAAGTGAGGAATCTTTCACTGTAATAAAACAAAGATTTCTCCCGTTGGTCGAAATGACAAAACTTCGTTTCTTAGAGTTTTGCAAGAGGCTCCTTGGTTATTGGATTTTATTTGTAATTTGGCTCTTGAGATTTGGAGCTTGCTTTTATTATGGATATTCAGTCATATCTTTCCAAAAAAAAGAGTATCGTCGACAAAGCGCTCGATAAGCTCGTTCCGCCCGCGAAGATGTTCCCGACCTCGGTGCATGAGGCCATGCGCTACAGCCTCTTTGCAGGCGGCAAGCGGGTGCGACCCATTCTGGCCATTGCGGCCGCCGAGGCGCTTGGCGCAAAGACCTCTGGTTTGCTTCCCCTGGCCGGCTCGCTGGAACTCATTCATACCTACTCGCTGGTGCATGACGATCTTCCAGCCATGGACGACGATGATTTCCGGCGCGGCAGGCCGACCTGTCACAAGGTATACGGCGAAGCCATTGCCATCCTTGCGGGGGACGGACTTTTGAACAGGGCCTTCGAGGTTCTGTCCGATCCTCGTCGGCTCAAAGCTGTTTCACCGAACAAGCTTATTGCCATCATCAA
>JANONA010000023.1:0-6804 GCA_031420575.1 Nitrospirota bacterium
CCGGATCATTGTCAACAACACAGGAGCGTTTTTCTTCTCCAAAAAACTGAGTGACATCTATTTCCACACTGCGGTCACGTGCGCCCTTTACAAGGGTACGGAGAAGGTCCAGGTGCTTGACCGGCGTGATTTTAACGACGACCTTGTCTCCAGCATCGAGGGCGCGATGGTCTTCCTTAAGCAGTATATCCCGGTCAGATACGAAATGACGGGCTCTACGAGGCGGAAGGAAGTCCCTGAAATTCCCTACGACGCCCTGCGGGAAGCTTTAATCAACGCCGTCGCCCATCGGGATTATTTCGAAAAGGGCGCAAATGTGATGGTCGAGATGTTCGATGACAGGATCGAGATCACGAATCCCGGCGGCCTTGTCAAGGGTTTGAAGCCCGAGGATTTCGGCAAGAAAAGCGCGCTCAGGAACCCGACGATAGCCTCTCTCCTCCATCACGCGAACTATATCGAAAAGATGGGGACCGGCATCAGCAAGATCAGGCGGCTTATAAAAGACGCAAAACTGACGCCGCCGAAGTTTGCGTTCAATACGTTCTTTACGGTGACTTTTAAAAGACCATTGAAAAATGAGAAGAAGGCCGTGGAACAGGGCGCAGCGCTGAATGACGTTCTTGATCGGCTCATTCGTGAGCCTATAAATGAGCCTATTGGTGAGCCTGTAAAAAAGAGGCTATTGAATGAATTGGCATATATCAAGCAACATGGATTCATCACAACGGGAATGGTCGAAAACTTGAATAAAATATCGACTCGCAGCGCGAAGCGAGATTTAGATTTACTCAAAAAATGGAAGATTGTTGAATTCGAGGGCGCCCCGAAGACGGGTAGATATGTCTTGACGGAAAAAGGGAAGAGAATCGTGGCACTGTAAATGGCACTGTAAATGGCACTGTAAATTATGATGGCAATACCGCCTGAAATTCAGGCAGCGGGCACAGAAGGGGCGGGGGAAAAGTTCGGAATAAAGTTCGGAATAAAGTTCGGTATAAAGTTCGGTATAAAGTTCGGTGAAACGTTGTCGGCTATTTCTGTATAATGGGCCGTGCGCTCTCTGGAGGAATAAAGGTAATACCCTTAAAAGAGGGTAAAAGAGAGGGTAATAACTCGAAATAAAGTAAGAGGACAGAAACAACAACTCGTCTGTCAGCCGCATCGTGAAAGGCGAGCGGTGAATGTTAAGTCGCAAGACCTGACCCTAAAGACTAAAGATGCTATGCGCTTCGCCATGCACCGGGACGATGAGCTTGTCCCATTCCCCGAGCGGGAAAGGACTCGGTGAGAGGAAGCCGCAGGGCTTGACCATATGCAGTACAACAATATTGTTGTTGAATGATTATGGACTTTATTGTAGAATTATACGAGACGGAAACAGGGGCGTGCCCTGTGCGGGATTTTCTGGACGGGCTGAAGAGCTCCGATCCCGATGACTTCGCCGCCGTGGTCGCCGGTCTGGCAAAACTGCGGAACCGGCAGTACCACCGGGAGCCGCTGTCCAAGGCACTCGGAGGCGGACTGTTTGAACTGCGCCACGTAGGCAAGCTCAACACTCGGCTGCTCTGGTTTTTCGTGAAGAACCGACGGATCATTGCTGTGCACGGCATTCGAAATAAGGGTCGGGCCATTCCGGACCGGGACCTGGCAACTGCACGAGAGCGGATGCGCGACTGGATGAAAAGGGTGGAGCCATGAAAAAAACAAATTTCGATAAATATCTCGATGAGCAATTAAAGGACCCGGAGTTTGCTGCCCGCTTTGAGCGCGCCGGGGAAGCCTGGGACGTGGCGCTCCAGATCGCCGCTCTTCGGAACGAAGCCGGGCTTTCACAGAAGGACCTTGCGAAGCTCCTCAAGATCTCCCAGCAGCAGATCAGCAGGCTGGAGTCGCCGGGCTACGAAGGACATTCTCTGAGCACCCTGAGGCGAGTTGCCAAGGTCCTGCATGCGCGGGTACGCGTCACGTTCGAGCCGGAGAAGAAAGCGGCTGGAATGCGCGTGGCGGAAACAGCCGCTACGTACCGTGCAAAGCGAACTATAAGCAGACGCGCGAGTACAAATAGGTAATGTTAAGAGTAAAGACCTGACCCTACGAGATTCCTACGAGATTCAGCGGAATATCAGACGAATGCCGACGAAGCGGGAAAACTACGTTTTCGTGCAAGATTCAGGTAATAGAAAAGGCAAAACTTTATAGGGAGCAGGAGACTATGGAGATTTTTTTGTTGTCTCGAAAGAGGAGGCTGAAGCACAGATTCAATCTGCAAAAAGATTTATTGCAGAGGTTGAGCATGTTATTGAAAATATGAATCTATCCTAAACCATTTTTCAGGAGGTGGGGTTATGAAAAGGCATAATTTTATTTATTTAATCTGCGTAATCTTTATCCTGTTTGTGAGTATGGCGATGACAGGGTGTGCGACTACGGCCTTAACGACAGCCGCATACAAAGGGCAGACCAATCTCGTAAAAGATCTACTGGATAAGGGTGCTGATGCGAATGAGAGAAGTGGCTGCGCGTGGGGCTGGGACCCGGACGTGACTGCATTGGCGTGTGCAGCATATGGCGGCCACATGGAAACCGTAAAGGAGTTGGTTGGCAGAGGCGCTGATGTGAATGCACGTTCCAGATACGGCTGGACACCTCTTATATCTGCTGCATTTGCGGGTAATGCCGACATCGCGAAACTCCTTATTGAGAAAGGCTCTGACATAGATTCCGCTATGGCATATTTTGAAAAGTCGACTGATGGCAAGAATGGTTTTAATCTACTGGAGAGACTTGCAAAGAAGCAGCTACCCTCAAAGCAGTTTGAAACCCTAGCTTCCAAACCCTCTCAAGAGGTATCTCCTACCATTAAATCTGATGTTGACGAACTACCTCTGGCAAAAGCAAAGCCAAATAAAAATTCCTATGCAATAGTCATCGGCATTGAAAGTTATCGCCAGAAGCTTCCAAAGGCTGATTTTGCTGTTAATGATGCAAAGACAATGACAGAGTATCTCACAAAAGTAATGGGCTATCCTGAAGAGAATGTTGTTACACTGCTTAATGACATGGCATTAAAAAGCGATATGGAGAAATACTTTGAAAAGTGGCTCTCAAATAATGTAGAAAAAGATAGCACTGTTTTTATCTACTATTCAGGCCACGGCGCGCCGAATGTGAAGACAGGGGACGCCTATCTTGTTCCCTATGACGGCGACCCGTCATTTATTGACCAGACAGGGTATTCGTTAAAGAGGCTTTATGACAATCTCGGCAAATTGCAGGCAAAGGAAATAATAGTTGCGCTTGATTCCTGCTTTTCAGGCGCAGGCGGAAGGTCTGTTATAGCAAAAGGCGCGAGGCCGTTGGTTATGAACCTTGAACAGGACATAAAGCTTTCAAAAAATATGACAGTCATGTCTGCCTCGTCGGGCGACCAGATAAGCTCAACATACGATGAAAAAGGGCATGGATTGTTCACATACTTTATGCTCAAGGGGATTAAGAACGAAGACGTTGTTAAACAGGATGGCTCCATTAAAATGGAAGACCTGTTTGGTTATATCAAGCCACAGGTGGAACGCATAGCGAGGAAGCAGTACAACAACGAACAAACGCCGCAGTTGATCGGGGGAAAGAAAAATTAAAGACATTTTTGAAGGAATAATAATGATATTACTCTCTGTCATTCCCGCAGTCTGTAAGCGGGAATCCAGTTTGGATATTCCTGGATTCCGTGTCAAGCACGGAATGACAACAAAAAAATGGTTTCTCATTGTAGCGATGATATTGATAGTGACTTCGTCATCTTTCGCTGGTGAAAAACCCGTTTGGGTTGAGTCGGATGGCGAGGCGGTTATGGGCGAGGTTGAGACTCAGAAAGAGGTTAAAGAGCGGGCAAAGATAGACGCTCAGAATAAAGCGAGGCTATAGGGTCAGGTCTTTCTTCTTGATATCGTCATATTTTGTACGCTGAACACGCGGAGCATTTTTGTTCTTGTGTCTTACGCTTTGCAAATGGAGTAAATGATGCCAACTACGATAACGATGGTCTGTCTTGCGGATTCCCGAAAAATTGGCGCCCACTGTATTGCGGGGAAAATTGTTGAAGGGGAAAGCAAAGGACAGTGGGTCCGGCCAATAAGCGCGCTCGACAAATGTGAACTTGCTAACAGGGATATATGTTATAGCAATGGTCAGATGCCCAAGTTGTTGGATATTGTCTCCATCACAGTTAAGGAACACGCACCGATACACCACCAGCAGGAAAATTGGATCATTGATAAATCGGTTCCCTGGAAGAAAGAGGGAGAACAGCCTGTCGCACAGTTGTCAGGTTTGTGTGATAATATGCCAAATCTCATCGTGGATGGCAAATCCAATGACCAACCGACACTATGGGTGAATGGCTTTAGTTCCACATTTGGCAATAATGATAAAATATGGACAGCATATGTTCACCAGAAGATAAAGTCATCGCTTCTGCTGATACAGCCGCAAAGAATGCTCTACAAAGTTGGCAAAGAAACGTTTAAAAGAAAGGTCCGGGCTGCATTCAATTTTATGGGAACTGCGTATATAATTGCGGTTACGGACAATAATGCTGAAGAACATTACCTGGCTAAGCCGGATGGAATTTATGAAGAGAATAGTGGCCCGGTCTATTATTGCGTCAGCCTTGCCGAGGATTATAAAGGTTACTGCTATAAATTGATCGCAGGAATCATGAGTTAATCGTGGAAGCGATATGGATAAAGAACTTTACACCATAGGACATTCAAACCATCAGATCGAACGATTCATCGATTTGCTGAAAATGCATGCCATTACCGCCATTTGTGATGTGCGCTCGCAACCCTACAGCAGGCATAATCCTCAATTCAACAGGGAAGTGCTCCAGCCGCAGCTTAAGGAGAACAATATCGCCTATGTATTTCTTGGTTCCGAATTGGGCGCCAGAAGCAATGATTTGTCCTGCTATGGCAATGGCAAAGTTCAATTCAATTGCCTGTCGCAAACCAGCGCATTCAAGGAGGGGATAATGAGGGTCAAGACAGGCATGGACTCTCATCGCGTTGCGCTTATATGCGCGGAAAAAGATCCCCTCATGTGCCACAGAACGATATTGATTTGCCGTTACCTGCGCAACGAAGGCGTTTTAATTAAGCACATATTGGCCGATGGTTCCATTGAAACGAATGCTGAACTTGAGGAAAGGTTAATGAAGCAGTTGAAGATTCCACAAGATGACCTGTTCATGGACCATGAGCAGCTTGTCAACCGTGCTTACGATATGCAAAGTGATAAGATCGCTTATGTTGCTGAAGAGAAGCAGAACTATAATTCGGAAGAATAGCCAGAAGGGTCAGGCATGGATACTATAAAGATATATACGATCGGCTTTACAAAGAAGAACGCTGAGCAGTTCTTTGGCAAGCTGTGTTCGGCAGGAATAAAGCGGCTGGTTGATATTCGTCTGAATAACAGTTCTCAACTCGCCGGCTTTGCCAAGAAAGACGATCTTAAATACTTTTTAAAGAAGATATGCGACATTGAATATGTCTATCTACCACAGTTAGCCCCTACAAAAGAGATATTGGATGAGTATCGGAAAACCAAGAACAGCTGGCCGGTGTACGAACAGCGCTTTAATGGGCTAATGACAATAAGAAAAATAGAAGAAACCGTTTCAAAGGATGTTCTGAATAATGGTTGTTTATTATGCAGCGAAGATACTCCTGAGCAATGCCATCGACGGCTGGTGACTGAATATCTGAGAAACAAGTGGGGCAATGTAGAAATAATTCATCTTACTTAATTGTGCGCCGTTAAAGAACCATATCAGAACCATATCAGGGTCAGGTCTTGCTTCTTGACATTTGATGTTTTCACCCGCGCCTGATAGATTGTACTGTGCTGGATTGAGATGCAGATTCAGTTATTTCCATTTTGGAACATACTGACGAACAGAGTGAATATTTGATCAATCCTTACCTTTTGCGCTATACCGTTTCAAACGGGATTGCTATCATATTCTTCAAGGGGACCATCTGATGTCTGAAAAGAACCCGCATGTCATTGTCATAGCCGGACCGAACGGGGCCGGGAAATCGACGACCGCGCCGATGCTTCTCAAGGGGACGCTGGGAGTGACGGAGTTTGTGAATGCCGACGTTATTGCCCAGGGACTCTCCGCGTTCCAGCCAGAGCGCGCGGCGTTCCATGCAGGCCGGATTATGCTGGAACGGCTGCACTTCCTTGCGAAGGAGTGGGTTGATTTCGCCTTTGAGACGACGCTGGCAAGCAGATCATTTGCGCCCTGGATTGCAAAACTGAAACAAAGCGGGTATACTTTCCATCTGGTTTTCCTGTGGCTTCCGAGCGCGGATTTTGCCGTCGCCCGCGTGGCCGAGCGGGTCCGCATGGGCGGGCATGATGTGCCTGAGGAAACCATTCGGAGGCGGTATAGTAAGGGTATTGAGAACTTCTTCCGGCTATACCGGCCGCTGACGGACACGTGGCGAATATACAATAATTCGGTCCGTTCAGGACCACGGATTCTGGCTGATGGCGGGACAGGGAGAAGAGAAGCAATTTACGATCCGGCAACATGGAGCATGATCAGAGGTGAACACAATGAGCGTAGCTTAAAAGAAAACAATTGACGAACTCTTTCGCGACGGAAAAGAAATCGATGCCGCTTTACGGAATGCCGTCCAGCAGGCCCTCTTGCAGCACAAGAAGGCTGGAAATCCTGTGGCCGAGTGGCGCGACGGCAAGGTCGTCTTGATTAAGCCGGAAGATATTGTT
>JANONA010000024.1:0-2981 GCA_031420575.1 Nitrospirota bacterium
GATGTCCTGGATCACATACAGCAGGATGAGCTTCGCCTGGTAATCCATGGCCAGCGAGACGGCGTGGTCCATGGCCGCGCGCGCGCCGTTCGAGAAGTCGGTCGGGAATAAAATGGTTTTGATCTGCATAGGACCTCCTCATGTTGGTTATAGTACTGTCTACTGTCTAAATATCCTTTTCTTTTTCAGATAACGTTTGACACTGCCATAATTATACCATACGTTTAGCTCCCCTTGTTCCCGATAGTTCTGAGCAGTTACAAAAAAACAATTGACAATTTTGGATCAGACTGTTATAAATGTCGTCTATGCTTCAGGCCACGGAAAAGATATGGATGAATGGTTCGTTCGTGAAGTGGGACGATGCCAAAGTGCATATCCTGACGCACTCGATGCACTACGGCACGGCGGTGTTCGAGGGTATCCGTTGCTATAAGACCGACAATGGATCGGCGGTGTTCAGGCTCCAGGAGCATGTTAATCGTCTTTTCGACTCCGCCCACATCTGCCAACTGGAGATCCCTTTTACCCGCGAGGCGGTTGTCGAGGCGATCCTGGAAACGATCCGCGTCAACAAGATCGATGCGTGCTACATCAGGCCGCTGGCCTACATCGGCTACGGCGCCATGGGGATTTTTCCCAAGGCAAACCCGGTTCAGCTCTCGATCGCGGTCTGGCCCTGGGGCAGCTATCTCGGCGAAGAGGGGCTCAAGAACGGCATCCGCGTGAAGATATCGTCATTCACCAGGCCGCATGTGAATGCCACCATGGTCCGCTCCAAGACCACGGCGAACTATGCGAACTCGCTCCTGGCCAAGCGCGAAGCGCTCAAGGACGGCTACGATGAGGCCCTGCTGCTCGACACCGACGGCTACGTTGCCGAGGGCAGCGGTGAGAACGTGTTCATGGTGCGGAAGGGCGTCATCAAAACCCCGCCGCTCACGTCCATCCTCGAGGGCATCACGAGGGAGACGATCATGCAGCTCGCGGCGGCACGCGGCATGCGCCTTGTGGAAGAGCGGTTCACCCGGGATGAGCTTTATATCGCCGATGAGGCGTTCTTCACCGGCACGGCGGCCGAGATCACGCCGATCCGCGAAGTGGACAACCGGGCCATCGGCACAGGCAGGCCGGGACCGGTCACGAAAGAGATTCAATCCGCGTTCTTCGACATCGTCCATGGCCGGGACAGCCGGCATGCGGACTGGCTCACCTCCGTTACGGCGAAGCAGCCGGCGATGAAGAAATAAAAAAGTTTTCGCAAGTGCCGAAGTGGTGGAACTGGTAGACACGCACGTTTGAGGGGCGTGTGGGGCAACCCATGGGGGTTCGAGTCCCCCCTTCGGCACCATTTTTTACCGTATCACACTACACTGCACAAGCACGCAGTACTCCATCTCGTTGTCCTGAGTCTATCCCATGAAAAAACCGCTTTTCATACTGTTCGCGTCCTGGTGCGCCGTTGCTCTGATTTCCGCTTTCGGTCATACGCGGGAGATGAAGAACAACAGCCTCGGTATCGTATCCGTGCCCCTTGCCAATGTGCGGCAGGAGCCTTTGCCCAAGTCCGGGATCGTTACCCAGGTGCTCATGGGCGACGAGGTCCGCATCCTGGAAAAACAGGACAACCGCTACCGGGTCGCCATCCCGAGCCAGGAAAATCGGGAGGGTTGGATCCAGCAAGAAGCGGCGCTCATCCCGAGGGACAAAGGCAGCGCCTACCTGAACGCGAACCGGCAGTGGATTGTTATTACGACCCCGAAGGCCAAGGCCCTGATCCTTGACAAGACCGGCAACCACACGGTCTCGCTCTATGCCGGCACGCGCCTGCCGGTGGTCGGGCAGATCACGCCGGGGCGCGACTACAAGGTCCAGTTCCCCGACAAGTCCGAAGCGACCATCGCTGCCGATGAAGCAATGCCGGTGAAGTCTTCCGATCCCCTTATGAATGACACGAAGCCGGAAGAGCTCGCGCGGACCGCAAAACGGTTCCAGGGCGTGCGGTACTTTGCCGGAGGACTCACGGCCCAGGGCATGGACACTAATGGCTTGATCTACATCACGCACCGGGTCCACGGGATCCCGATAGGCGCGGACCATGCGACGCTTAAGGCCAGGGCCGAACGCGTATCGAAGAAAGACCTCAGGCCCGGCGACATCCTGGTATTCCATGGAGAGGGTCTTGGCCTGTACCTCGGAGACGGACGATTCCTGCAGGTCCCCAAAAAGACAGCGGTGCAGCTCGCCGGGATCCACGACCGCCGGTTCGCCAACTCCCTCCAGCACGGTCTCCGGATCATCGGCGCGGGGCGGGACGAGAAAAAGAATATTGCCGCAATGACCGCCGATGAGATACTCCTTGCCCAGGCGCGGGTAGAGCGGCTCCCGGTCGGCAAGCGCATCGCCTACTGGGCCGGCCGCTTGATCGGCATACCGTACGACACGGACCCGCTCGGGCTCTATGTTCGCACCAACCGCATCGTGGCCGACGAGAAGGCGGACTGCATGTATCTTACCTTCCGCTCCGTGGAGCTTGCCCAGACCACAACGCCCGGCGAGGCCGTTGACCGCGCGCTCAGCCTCCGGTTCATCACACAGGGCAGGATTACCGATGGTCTCGTTGCCAATTACGACGAGCGTTTTCAGTACGGCGAGGATATGGTGTTTAGCGGTAAGTGGGGTAGGAGCATCACCGCGGACCTCGGCACGACTATGCAGCTCGCCGGATCTCGCGGTAAAGATACGGTGGACATCCTTCCGAAGAACATCCTTCTGACGAAGACGCTCCAGAAGAAACTTCAGGACGGTGACATCGTCTTCTGGGTCAAGGACCCGAAAAAGCGCGTGGTCGGGGAGATCGTGGCCCACCTCTCGATCATCCGAATCAAGTCGGGCAAGCCCTACCTGATCCATGCTGCCGGAGACAAGGACCGCGCGGACAGGCCCGGAGGAGGCGTGGTGAAGGAAGTGCCCTTTGCCGA
>JANONA010000025.1:0-5579 GCA_031420575.1 Nitrospirota bacterium
GCACCTGGGTATTCTATGCGGAGAGGGCGTGACATGAGGTGAGCTTAGCAGAAAACAGGACATATTGCAACAAAAGAGACCTGACCCTAAAGGGCTAATGATTTGTTATGTGTTTTTTTATTCTTGTTTTAATTTGTTGCCTAATCGTCTATCCCTCGTAGAATATCTTTAAATTTCTCTACTACATCCGACTCGCAATCTCGACCATCCATAGTAAATGCCTCAGTTCCGCTTTGATTATCTATGAACGAAATGTCATATCGGATAGCAGGGGAAAAGTTGAAACATAAATCAAATTGACTGAACGATACTATCAATCGATATCTTGTATTAAATGTGTCATATTGCTGAAGTTTTGTTTTCTCGCCAAGTTCCCCTTCTACTACTGAGGGGCCTCTATATACTGCTAATTTCCAACCATCTTCAGATAAAGCCTTTTTTAACTTACCCGTTAGACCGCTTGAACCGGGAGGCACAGTAACAGTTTTATTTGAATTGTCGATTTTTTCATAAAGTTGGACATTATGGCTAGCGCAACTTATAAAAAACACTAACATAACCAAAGAAATGATAATTGCTTTCATGTTAAGCCCCTTTCTTATTTGGTTGTTGTTAATTTTATGTAAGTGAGATATAAAGCAATGAGTGTTGCAATAAAACCCAATATCCATTTGTATTCCTTACACCAAAACACCCAAATTGGGTTTATGATTATTCTTTTGATTTTGCTTATAATTCCTTCACTGAATTTATCAGGTGAATCAACCCAACCTTTTTTTAATGTTGACACTTCATATGCCTTAAATATTTTGCCGTCGGTAGCCTTTCTCCGATGGTACATTGTTACAGGTGCGTTTCTTTCTTCTTCAATTTTGTGTGGGAGGTATTCTTCAAAATATGGTCTTTCTCTGGCACTAAACATATTACGGTCTAAGCAATACTGTATTTCTTTTGCACTCATACCCATGATACGAATTGCTATTGCATCGAGTTCTATTTCTGTAATCACATTATTATCCATATTTGTAACACATAACGCGGCGCTGAGCGGCCCCCGAAGGGGAGTCCGTCTCGTGTGCCTTGTTCTCCACTCGCGGAGCGCTGGCTACACGCACACACCGCTCAGCGCCGCATTCCCCATGAGCGGAGCGAGTGGGGAACCAGTTATTATAGGGACGGAACACAGTAGCATGGATCATATGAATTAGTCAAGATTTTTTGAAAAAACTTGACGTAACAGGCTGAATTCATTATAATCCGGCTGCTGACGAATATGCAAGTTATGGAATATCACTTCTAACCTGACCAATATGCAAATAGAGTATTCATCGGAGGATTTCTTCTTATGCTCCCCATTCCAGAAGACATACTAAGGCCCTTTGACGCCATCATGGAAACGAAGGCCATCTCAACCCCACTGCGCGCTGATTATCGAAAGTGGCTTATGTATTACCTCGACTTCCGGGTTTCACCCCGTTAGAGATATGCATGTTCCGATATCAGCATGTAACCCCATATAAGATTTAATGGATTCTTAACACGAGCCGTGCCGATTCAATTCTCTAACGGGGTAAAGGCATATTTGACGTATCTCGCGGTGAAATGCAAGGTGGCCGCGTCAACGCAGAACTGTTCCCCCATCCGCGCAGAAGCGGATTCAGGTCAGCTATCACCTCTGTATACCGGTATCTTCACGGTAAACGTCGCGCCCTTCCCCGGCTCGCTCGTCACGTCGATCGCGCCCCGGTGGTTCTCAATGATCCGGTACGTGATTGCGAGACCGAGGCCGGTTCCGGTCTTCCTGGTCGTAAAAAAAGGGCTGAAGAGCTTTTTCCGGTTCTCTTCGCTGATACCGGCGCCCGTGTCCGCGATCGTTATCTCGATCGCTTCTCCCCGGAGGCGGCTCTCAATGGTTAGGACTCCGCCGCCGGCCATCGCCTGGATCGCATTCAAAACCAGGTTCAGGAACGCCTGCCTGAGCAGGCCGACATCGAGGCTGCGCTTCCCGATCAACGGGTCAAGCCGCTTTTCAACCTTCACTCCGGTCTTCTTCGCTTCCTGCGCCGTGAGCGTGAGCACGGACTCAATGGCCTCGTTCAGATCCGCCTGCTGGAACTCGGGCTGCTTGGGCTGCGCGAATCCCAGGAACTCCTGCACAATATGGTTCAGCCGGTCCGTTTCCTTCAGAAGTATCTGTATGAACTCGTACTTGGCGTCCTCACGCCCGTAATCGTCACTTAGGATCTCAACGGCGCCCTTGATGGCGCCCAGGGGGTTCCGGATCTCGTGGGCCATGCCGGCGGAAAGTTCGCCGAGGGCGGACAAACGGTCGGCGCGCCTGAGCTGCTCCTCGGTCTGGAACAGGATGTCCGTCTGTTCCTTAAGCTTCCGGTGCGACTCATCGAGCCGCAAGAGGGACTCTTCATACCGCATGCGCTGGTTACGTTCCATCTGGCTCAATACGCCGGTGACACCGCCGATCAGGAGAAAGAGGAACAGCTCAACGACGGTGTAGACATCCAGAAAGGGATCCTGCCAGTGCAGAAACAGGTGGGGCGAGAAGAGCACTGACGCTGTTAGGGAAACGGTCACCCCGCCCTTTAGGCCGTACCAGTAGGCCCCGAGGATGATCGGCGCAATGTACAGATGCCCGAGAAGGGCATGCAGCATGCCTGCCTGCGCGCCCCCGGCGAGGTAATGGGTCAGGGTGATGAGCGCGAGCAGACCCGCGAGCACATATGCCCTGAGACCCTTGAATTTCCTGAATGGTGATATGATCATACCGGGAGGTCGGAATGCTGATTCACGGGAAATCTAACTGAATAACCCCTGTTTGTCAAGAAATGACTACGACACCTGCCCTCACTGACTGAAGCCTGGTTTATCGTATTTCTTCTTGACAAAACCGGAGCTTCCCTCTATAATTCGATGCTTACGGCCTCCAGAGCAAACAAAATGGCTATGAAGATCAACGATATACCGTCAGAGGGGCTGACCCTGGAGCTTAATCAGAAGCTCGACCTGTTCAACACCGGAACAGCGTCCACGGCCGTTACCGCGGTCCTCAGCATCAGGCCGACGGGCGCCGGAGTCATCCACATAACAGGCCGTGTTCAAGCTGACCCGATGTTCGAGTGCGGTCGCTGCCTGAAGGATTTTTCGTATCGCATCGATACGGAACTGAATATCGACCTTGCGCCGGCAACAGTTCCGGGGACAGTGCCGGAACATGAGTTTGCCCGGTCAGAGCTCGATATGGAGTTTTACCAGGGCGATGAGTTCGAGCCGCTTGATTTTGTAAAAGAGCAGTTGCTTATGAGCGTCCCCATGGTCCCGATCCACCGTCCCGACTGCAAAGGCCTCTGCCCGGTCTGCGGAACGGACCTGAATGAAGCGGACTGCGGCTGCCAAAAGGACCGCGCAAGGGAGTTCGGAGCGTTTTCCGCATTAAAGGATTTATTGAAAACCTAAAAACTGCAAACCACAGAGGCCACAGAGATAAATCTTGAGTGTAAAAACCTTGGAAACCCTTTTATTCTCCGTGTTCTCGTGAGTTTGATTTTGAAAAATTATAAGACTTGTAGCAGTCACCTTTTGAGTGCGCAGAGAGAAACACCGGTTTTAGGGTTTATTCCTTTTAATCAGTATGTTACTCTGTGAACTCTGTGGTTCGATTGCAGGATTTAGGTACTACCATAAACCTCGGCGGGAAGGCTGCCTGCTTTCCCGCCAAGGCGATTAAATCGTGATCAGGCCTGTTTTCCCCTGAAGGCTCTGATTCCCATGCCGATGAGAATGATCACGCCCAGGACAATGACCGCGCCAACGACACCGGCAACCGAAGTGCCTGCCTCGATCCCCGGCCACGCCGGCGGCGCTTCCTCTTTCTTCGCCACCTTTTCCGCGGGCTTAAAGTTGTAATCAGGAAGGAACGCTGTCTTTTCCTGGAGGCCTTTCAGGACCGGGGCGAGCCCGTGTTCCCGCTCTGAAAGCTCTCCTTTGCCGGTGACCTTTTCAATGGACCACTCAAGACCATCGGGATGGGTCGAAGCGAACCAGGAAAGCGCGCCGCCCGTTATGGCCGCCACGACCACGAACGTAATCATGATCTTCCTGACGGACACTTTAGCGCCAAGAGGCCGGGATGCGGCGATGCTTTCGAGGAGCTCGGGCCTGGCGCCGCGCACATAGTTGATAACCCCGGCGGTGACAACGCCTTCGATGATTCCGATGGCCAGATGGATCGGCTGCATCAGAAGCGCGAAGGCGCCGAAGGGCAGTTCGCTTTTGCCGGACAGAAGCGTCTGCATGACGACCGAAAAAGCGCCGAGCTGCAGCGCAACAACAACGCTCACTAATGATGCGAAAAGTATCCGTTGTGGACTTTTGTCGTCTCCCGCCATCGGTTTATAGATCAAGGGATAGACGAGAAAACAGGAATAGACGCCGAGGTTCCAGATATTGCAGCCCAGGGCAAGCAGTCCTCCGTCGGCGAAGAACAGCGCCTGGACCGTCAGGACCGAGGCCATGGCAAGAAAGGCCGCATGGGGGCCGAGGATGATGGCAAGGATCATCCCGCCGCCCAGGTGTCCGCTCGACCCTGTTCCGGGAATCGTGAAGTTGATCATTTGCGACGCGAAGATGAACGCGCCCAGAACGCCCATCAACGGAATCATCCTGTCGTCGATATTTTCCTTCAGTTTTTTTGAAGCGTACCCGAGTGCGGCAAGCGCGCCGGCCCAAAAAGTCGCCCCCACCGCGGGCGACAACAAAGCATCCGCCATGTGCATGGTAGTTCCTCCTGGTTTACGTCAAAGTGTGCGTCATTACCTAACCTCCCTTTGCCAAAGGGAGGCATTTCCCCCTCTTTGGAAAAGAGGGGTTGGGGGAGATTTTCAAACAAGGTCAATTCACTGTGGTGCTACGATAATGAAAAGTGTATGATTTATGTGTTACGATTTTAAAAATCGTAGCACATAGCAATGATCCTGTCAAGTGATTTTTCAATACGGGAGAGAGGAAATACGCGGTTACTTTAAAGAGGGTGGTGTTTGTGGGAGTGGAAACAAGTGTGTTGGCCCGTGGCGTACAAACGGCGTGCTACCTTGGGGATATTACCTTGGGGATGTTGTTTCTAACTGTGTAATTCTTAGCCCCGACTCTCAACCCTTTCGATCACATAAGGAAGCTGCGGATCGTTGTCAAGAGAATTACTTAAATAGAAACAACGTTAAAGTTCTTTTTTTACGGCCTTTTGTTACCTGTTCCCTTTCAGCCGCTTCGCTATCTCGGTCAAATGCTTACCCTGGAATCGCGCGATGGCCAATTCATTCTCGCTCGGCATCCTGGACCCGTCGCCGCCGGCTATAGTCGTCGCGCCGTAAGGCGAGCCCCCGCTCATTTCAGCGGTGTTCATGAGCCGCTGCTCTGAATAGGGAACCCCCACGATGATCATGCCGAGGTGAAGCAGTGTGGTATGAAAGCTCGTGATAGTGGTCTCCTGGCCTCCATGCTGGGTGGCTGTGGATGCGAATACGCCGGCCGGCTTGCCCTCCAGCGCCCCCTTCATCCATAGCCCG
>JANONA010000026.1:0-2396 GCA_031420575.1 Nitrospirota bacterium
GCTTCCCCAGGAAGAACTGCCGAAGCTTGCCGGGGAACTTCGGCAAGAGATCATCGAGGTGGTGTCGAAGACGGGCGGTCATCTTGCCCCGAGTCTCGGCGTCGTCGAGCTGACCGTAGCGCTTCATTACTCCTTTGATACGCCCCATGACAAGATCGTATGGGACGTGGGACATCAGGCTTATGCGCACAAGCTCCTCACCGGCAGACGGGAGCGGTTCCCGACGCTCCGGCAGCACGGCGGGATCAGCGGTTTTCCCAAGCGCGATGAAAGTCCTTACGACCATTTTGACGTGGGACATGCGAGCACGTCCATTTCCGCCGCTCTCGGCATGGTTGCGGCACGGGACGTCAAAGGAGAGAACTTCCACGTGATCGCCGTGATCGGCGATGGGTCTATCTCGGCGGGGCTTGCGTTCGAGGGGTTGAACCAGGCCGGACATCTGAAAAAGAACCTCATCGTCATCCTGAATGACAACGAGATGTCCATTTCGCCGAACGTCGGCGCGCTTTCGTCCTATCTCAGCAGGATGATGACCGGGCGCTTCTACACGAAGCTGCGCCAGGAGACCAAACATTTTCTCCAGGGCATCCCAAAGGTCGGCGAGTCCATGTTCAACCTCGCGAAGAAGGCCGAGGACTCCATCAAGGGCCTGGTGGTGCCGGGGATGCTGTTCGAGGATCTTGGGTTCCAGTACATCGGCCCCATCAACGGCCACAATATCGACCATTTGCTCGATACCTTCCGGAATATTAAAGAGTATACCTGGCCGGTCCTGGTGCATGTTATCACCAAAAAAGGGAAAGGCTGTGAGTTCGCGGAAAGCAGCCCGTCCCAGTACCACGGCACGCCGCCCTTTGATCCGGCAACGGGCAAATTCGCGACAAAGAAGCAGTCCATCATGAGCTACACCGAGGTGTTCGGCCAGACCATGGTCAAACTCGCCGAGGACAATGACCGAATCGTCGCCATTTCGGCCGCCATGTCAGAGGGCACCGGACTCGACAAGTTCGCCGAGCGGTATCCCGGCAGGTTCTTCGACGTGGGCATCGCCGAGTCCCACGGCGTTACCTTCGCCTGCGGTCTTGCCGTGGAGGGGCTGCATCCGGTTGCCGCCATTTATTCCACATTTATGCAGCGCGCCTATGACCAGGTGGTGCATGACCTTTGCCTCCAGAACCTTCCGGTCACGCTCGCGCTTGACCGTGCCGGCTTAGTAGGGGAGGACGGCCCCACTCACCACGGCGTGTTCGACATCGCCTACCTGCGCCATGTTCCGAATATCGTGCTGATGGCGCCGAAGGACGAGAACGAGCTTCAGCATATGCTCAAAACGGCGGTTGAATACAACGGCCCCACGGCAGTGCGCTATCCGCGCGGCATCGGTTGCGGCGTTCCCATGGACCAGGAACTGCGGAAGCTCCCGATCGGCAAGGCGGAGCTGATCAAGGACGGGACCGACGCGGCGATTATCGCCATCGGCAATATGGTCTGTCCGTCGCTCGATGCGGCAAAGCGGCTTGCGGACGAAGGGTTCTCCGTATCCGTGGTGAACGCCCGGTTCGTGAAGCCCCTCGATGAAGCGATGGTCCTTGCCCTTGCAAAGAAGACCGGCAGGCTCATAACGGTCGAAGAACACGCGCTCTCCGGCGGTTTCGGCGGCGCGGTGCTCGAATGCCTTGATGCGAACGGTATCCTGGGCGTCAAGACGCGCCGGATCGGACTTCCCGACGCCTTCATCGAGCATGGAACCCAGAAGGAGCTTCGCCGGAAGTACGGTCTGGACGCTGACGGCATTTATGAAACGGTGAGGGAGTTCGTCGAAAAAACACGGCTCAAGGCCGTTTCCCCGGTGGCGACCTTGAAGGTGAAGGAGGCGTGATACAATTGCGGATTTCGGATTTCACCCTGCACTCGCGCCAGGCACTCGTAAACGCTGGGTGCAGGCGGATTGCGGAATGAAAGGCGATGGTCGTAATACTGAAATAAAGAAGCGGAAGCTTCGCCTTGATCGTCTCCTTCTCGATCGAGGTCTCGTCGAGAGCCGTGAGCGCGGACAGGCCATGATAATCGCCGGCCAGATCTTAGTGAACGGCCAGAAGCAGGAGAAGGCGGGAGCATTTGTGCCTGATGACGCGGAGCTCCGCATCCTCGGCGAGACGCTGCCGTTTGTAAGCAGAGGCGGTCTGAAGCTGGACCGAGCTTTGAACGAGTTTCGCGTTTCCGTGGAGGGCAAGATTGCCCTCGACGTCGGTGCATCCACCGGCGGTTTTACCGACTGCCTGCTCCAGCAGGGTTGCAAAAAGGTCTATGCCGTGGATGTCGGCTATGGCCAGATGGCATGGAAGATTCGGCAGGATCCTCGTGTCGTTGTTATCGAACGCACCAACATTCGA